>JAFDDL010000738.1 GCA_019310865.1 Deltaproteobacteria bacterium
CTTGGTTGCGATGGCTTTTGCGACATCCCTGACCGTTTCGATCAATGCATCGGGCTCACATACCTTGTTTACGAGGCCGACTTCCCTGGCCTCTGCTGCTGATAACATCTTTCCGGTGAGAATCAGTTCCTTTGCCAGGTTTTTTCCGATCAGTCTTGGCAGGCGCTGGGTACCGCCATATCCGGGGATAAGGCCCAGTGTAATTTCAGGCAAGCCGAATTTAGCTGTTTCGGCAGCGTAGATAAAATCGCATGCGAGGGCAATCTCACATCCACCGCCCAGGGCAAATCCGTTGACAGCGGCAATCACCGGAATTGCCAGTGATTCCAATTTGCATATAATGTTCTGCCCCTTGGCCGACAAACTTTTCGCTTTGGTTGTGTCCAGGGTTGCCAGTTCCGAAATATCCGCACCGGCTACAAAAGATTTCCCCCCGGCGCCGGTCAGGACCAGCGCGCGAATATCCGAATCCTGCGATACCGTGTCAATTGCATCCGAAAATTCGTCAATCAAAGCCGAGTTCAGCGCATTCAATGCCTTGGGCCGATTGAACGTGATGACGGCGATACCGTCTTGAACATCAAACAGAATGTTTTCGTAAGCCATGGTAAACTACCTCCTCATTAGTTATGCTATCGGTTATTTCATCGCTATCGGTGTTATCCCTTTCCGCCGGACGCCGGTTTATTGTTCAGCAAGGCCGTCGGGTTGGTTTCATGGATATATTTTTTAATACCGCTTGAAATCGCGTCGACCATTGCCGTCTGGTAAGCCCGGCTAACCAGTCGCTTGCACTCTCGGGAATTGCTGATAAACGCGGTTTCAATTAAAATGGCCGGCATTTCCGCACCCAAAAGCACGTAGAACGGCGCGTGTTTTACCCCTTTATCTCTTATCTGACTGTAATTCTTTTTGAGGTTTTTATGCATGGTACTTTGCACGTGAGAGGCCAAGCGGCTCGACTCATCCACCTTTGTATGGTGCATCAAATCGGTGAGTATGGTCTGCAGATCACTGATGTTTTTTGCTGAGGTGGCATTTTCCCGGGCTGCTACGAGAATCGCCTCATTATCTGTGGCAAAATTGAGAATATAGGTCTCAATGCCGAATGCCCGACGGTCCCGATGAGAGTTGGTGTGAATCGAAACGAACAGGTCGGCGTTTAGGGTATTGGCGATTGCGGTTCGTTCTTCAAGCGTCAGGTATTTATCCGAATTCCGCGTTAAAAACACCTCACACCCCAACTCTGTTTTGATTTTGTCTCGAAGTCGCCTGGCAATCTGAAGGGTAAGATTTTTTTCATGAACCCCTTTCAGATATCCGGGTGCACCGTAATCTTTCCCACCGTGACCGGGGTCAATCACAATGCGCCGGACACCCAGGGCCAATTGCCTGGCCAGGGCGCTCGTTCCCAGTTTGGCCCCGTCTTTGGGTATCGAAGCCGTCAACTGCTGGGATTTTTTGGGCGTCTTTTGGGTACCGCGAATATCGATAACGATTCGAAATGGATTTCTAAGTGAAAACAATTTATAGGTTTCAAAAGACTTCAAATCAACCACAACGCGAACCAGTTTCGGTGTATACTGACCCGCACGTGCATCGCTAAGAAGATTGTCATTGATGGATATGACCTTTTGGAAATTATCAGCCAGGCGACTGTTGTTCAAATCGACGTACAATCGGGGTGGTTTACCGATTGCCGGATCTTTTCGCAACAGTCGATGTGCAAACATGGTTTCCTTGTCGGCATCGATCACCACCCGGGTATAATGGGGGTTGGACCAGTAACGAATCCCCTTTACAGTCGTTGCCGGACCCGACGGAATGGGAAAGGGGGGGGTGATGGGTTTTGCCCTTACAGACGGTTGGGATGGTTTTGGTTTTTTTGAAACCGATTTGCGAGACAGGGATGATTTGGCGACTGTGGCGGAGCGCTTTTTTTTCCGCATGGCCCGCAGTTCTTTATTCGCTCATGCCTTGTAGCGGCTCTTGGGAAATCGCTGGGTGATCCGTTTAAACAGGTCCTTGGCCTTATCTTGATACCAGCCATAAACAGTCCGGCAGCCGCCCAGGGACCGGACGGATCCTCATAGTAAACGGCTTTGTATTTTTTAATACACCGCAACCAGTTTTCGCGATATTTTTGCTTGCTTACGCTGGCTTTGAGCTTCTTATAACACGACTCAGCCCGATAATATTGACTTTTGGCGCTGCCTGCCACGGCAGCAGTGGGCCACGATACGATCAGGAGCCAGCAAAGAGCCAGGCAGACAATATGTTGGGTTCTTCTTTCCATTTACCGCTTCTTTGTGCACTAATTGAGCAATTTCGCCGTTTGGGATAGATCGTCCAAAAGGTTCATGGCCTCCATGGGCGTCATACGGGCAATATCCAGGGACCGCAATTTTTCCAGGAGCTTGTTTTCCGGTGCCTGAAACATATTTATTTGAACCGGTTTTGCCGGGGCATCATCGCCCGTTTTTTCCGTCACCGCCAAGTCCGGCACACGCCGGTCCGTGTTTTCAATCTTGTACAGAATCTTTTTTGAACGTCTTAT
>JAFDDL010000141.1 GCA_019310865.1 Deltaproteobacteria bacterium
AGATGCCATCACGGTGGTGGCCGAGGCCCAAGCCATGGGATGCATCGACTACGAGACCATGCGCGATATCGACCGGTTCGCCTGGCAGATGCAAAACGTGAACGGCGTGCTGTCGGTGACCTGCCTTCCCTACCGGGCCAAGAAAAGAAATGCCAACTGGCATGAAGGAAACCCGAAATGGCGCGAGCTGCCCCCCGACCGAGACGGGCTGTCCACCAGCACATCCGGAACCCGGACGAGTTCGGGGTTGTTAAACAAGGACTGCAGCGTCATGACGGTTAAAATGTACACCGCCGATCACAAGGCCGATACCATCACCGGCATCACCGATGCGGTAAAGCGCTACGTGAAGGAAAATCCGTCCGAGAAGGTTACCTTTCGTTTGGCAATGGGCAACGTGGGCATCATGGCAGCCACCAACGAGGAGGTCGAGGCGCGCCAGTTTATGATCCTGCTGTGCGTGTTCGGCGCAGTGATCCTGTTTTGCCTCATCGCCTTTCGCTCCATCCGTGCGGTGCTGGTGATCCTGTTGCCCCTGGGGCTCGTTTCACTTCTGGCCTATGCCCTGATGAACTATCTGGATATCGGGCTGAAGGTCAACACGCTGCCGGTGGTGGCACTGGGAGTGGGCGTGGGGGTGGACTACGCCATTTATATCTATGGTCGGCTCCGAAGCATCCTCCAGGAGGGAAAGCCGTTGCGGGAGGCCTACGAAGAGACGCTGGACATCACCGGCAATGGGGTATTGTGCACCGGTTTCACGCTGGCCTTCGGGGTGGGTACCTGGATCTTTTCGCCCTTGCAGTTCCAGGCGGACATGGGAATTTTGTTGACCTTTTTGTTTCTTATGAACATGATTGGGGCGGTTGTAATCCTTCCGGCGCTGGCAAAATTTTTAATTCGCCCCGGCGTCGATGATGTGACGGTTGCCCGGGAAGCTGATGGCAAAGGAACGCCTCTAGAGGTGCCGGGTGGCGCCTGAGAAAATATAACGACCCGAATCGGAATACCCATGCAACTCGAGACACAAGCCAAATACCCGTGCAAATCCCGGCTCAGAATCTGCCTTTTGGGCTATCGCAGTGATCCCCACTGCGGCGGGCAGGGGGTTTATCTGAAAAACCTGAGCCGGGCATTAGCGCAAATCGGTCACGATGTAACGGTGGTCTCCGGACCCCCGTATCCGCATTTGGATACGAACATCAGACTGGTTCGTCTGCCGAGTCTCGATCTATACAATCCGGCACATCTGTTCAGAGTCGGAAATCCCCTCCGGCTCCTTAACCCGGCGAATTTCGTCGAATGGTTCGGCATTACCTCCATGGGGTTTTCCGAGCCGCTGGCATTCGGGATGCGCGCTTATCATTACCTGCGCAAAAGGTTTGACGATTTCGACATTGTACACGACAATCAGAGCCTCTCTTATTGGCTGTTGGCCCTTAATCGATACCTTCCCACCACCGCCACGATCCATCATCCCATCACCATCGACCGTGACATCGCTGTCCGATCCGCCCGGTCCGTGGTGAAAAAGGTCATGGAGTGGCGATGGTACGCGTTTGTCGGCATGCAAAAGCGCGTCTCGGCGATGCTGTCTCATATACTGACGGTTTCCGAATGCGCCCGGGGGGATATTGTTCGTGATTTTAAGATACCCGCCGGGCGGTTTCGGATCGTCCCGAACGGCATCGATACGGCGTTGTTTTATCCGCTATCGGGCATCGAACGAAATCCCGGCCGCATCATGGTCACCAACAGTGCGGATGTGCCCCTAAAGGGCTTGGCTTATCTGCTCAGGTCGGTTGCCGATCTTTCAAAAACCCGCGACGTCAAGCTTGTGGTCATCGGGGCGCCCCGCAAAAACGGACAGGTCGGAAAACTGATCCGGCAGTTGGGAATCGCACACCTGATTACGTTCACTGGACGCATCGACCATGATGAATTCGTTCGGCAGTATGCCCGGGCAAACATGGCGGTGATTCCATCCCTGTATGAGGGATTCGGGCTGCCGGCAGGCGAGGCCATGGCCTGTGGCGTTCCCGTCATCAGCACCACGGCTGGTGCGTTGCCGGAAGTCGTGGGGGATACCGGTCTCCTGGTGCCGCCGGCGAACCACAACCGGCTCACGAAGGCCATCGAAACGCTTCTCGACAATCCCGAAAAAGCAACCGAGATGGGGCAGGCAGGCTACCGTCGGATCCACCGCCAATTTACCTGGAAAAGGGCGGCGGAAAAAACCGTTAACGCCTATCGAGAGGTCATCCGTGATCACCGTGGACTTCAGGCGGCTTAATATTCGGCCCGGATTCAAAATTCTCGATATCGGCAGCGGCCCGGGCCGGCATACCTGTGCTGCATCTCAGTTCAAAGATGTTACGGCCATCGGGGCGGACCTGAGCTTTGACGATATCACCGAGGCAAAACGCCGGCTGGAGGCTTATGAATATATGGGAGAATGCCGCGGCCGGTGGGGCGTGCTGTCGACAAATATCCTGAAGCTACCCTTCGGGGATGAGACATTCGACCTAGTGATCTGCGCCGAGGTGCTGGAGCACATACCCGATCACCAGGCGGCCATGCTTGAAATCGTTCGGGTGCTGAAACCTGCCGGCGACCTGGTGGTCAGTGTCCCAAGGTATCTGCCTGAACGCGTCTGTTGGCGGCTGTCGGACGATTATACCAATGCCAATATGGGGCATGTGCGCATATACAAAAAGGCGAAATTGGCAACGCTGCTGGAAAAAACCGATGTTAAGCTCTGGGCCCATCACCATGCCCACAGCCTGCATTCACCTTTCTGGTGGCTGAAATGCCTGATGGGCCCAACCCGCACCGATTCCTGGGCCGTGAACCTGTATCACCGGTTTTTGGTGTGGGATTTGATGAAAAAACCGGTGTTAACGCGACGATTGGAAGGTCTGCTGAATCCATTGTTGGGAAAGAGCCTGGTCTTATACTTACGGAAAGGAATCTGATGCACGTTACCACGGCAGTTCAAAAATCAACGGTCCCTGTTATTGATGTCGATCACATCGCACATTATATCCTGCGCGTGCAACGCCATAGCGGCGAGATCCCCTGGTCCGAGGACGGTAAAACCGATCCCTGGGACCATGTGGAAAGCGCCATGGGCCTGACCGTTGCCGGATATTTCGAAGCAGCGAAAAAAGCGTACAACTGGTCCCGCAATACACAGTTGGACGACGGCAGCTGGTGGTCTGAATATACAGCCGGCAAGCCGGTAGCAGACGCCTTCAAGGACGCCAATATGACCGCCTACATCGCAGTCGGCGTACACCATTACTACCTGGCCACCGGCGATATCCATTTTCTTCACCGCATGTGGCCCGCGGTCTCCCGGGCCATGGATTTTGTTATGGGACTTCAGGGACCGGGCGGGCAGATATTCTGGGCCAAGCGCGCCGATCACAGTATCAGCAAGAGAGCGCTTCTGACCGGGTCGAGTTCCATCTATCTGAGCCTCTGCTGTGCCCTTGAATCGGCACGGGTTCTCGGCCTGAAGATGCCGGCCTGGGAAATGGCGCTTGCCGGGCTGGGAGAGGCCATCCGGAACCGGCCACATCTGTTTGACCGGAGTAAATCGCGGTTTTCCATGGACTGGTATTATCCGATCCTTTCCGGTGCCGTGACCGGAAAGGCGGCCCGATCACGGGTGGAAAATCACTGGGAAAAATTCGTTGTGGACAGCTGGGGCGTGTTGTGCGTGTCGGGCGAGCCGTGGGTGACCATGGCGGAGACTTGCGAACTGGTGATGTCACTGGCCGCCATGGGCGAGTATGCGTTGGCGGAAACCATATTTCAATGGATTTGCGGAAACTGCTACGAAGACGGCGCTTACTGGACAGGCCTTACCATTCCGGAGCGGATCATTTATACCGATGAGAAAACAACCTGGACCGGTGCTGCGGTCCTTCTGGCCGCAGATATGCTCTACAGCCTTACACCGGCATGCGAACTGTTTCGCATTTTCCACAGCCGAAAACCAGGCCGACTAACCGGTGGCCAACCCGAAACGCAAGTAAATGACATCCATCCATAAGGGTTATGTTCGGATGGACTCCATATTAATGACAAAATTAATGACAAAAATATATCTAAAAAAAGAAGGAGGACCAAATGGCACAATTGATTGCCGATCGCAGAGACATCGATTTTGTTCTTTACGAACAGATGAATGCCGAAGAACTGACCAAGGATGAACGATATGAAGGGCTCACAAGGAAAACATTCGATCTGATCATATCCGAAGCCCGGAAGCTGGCGCTCAAAGAGCTGCTGCCCACCTGCGCAGAGGGTGACAAGGAGGGGGTCCGGTTTGAAAACGGGCAGGTAACGGTACCCGAATGCTTTCACCGCGCTTATGAATGCCTCAGAGAGGCCGAACTGACCAGCATGACCGAAGATCCGGCCTGGGGCGGCCAGGGTTTGCCGTCCCTGATCTCCCAAGCGGTGAGTGAATATGTGGTGGGTGCAAATTTCAGCCTGAGCACCTATATCCATCTGGGTCACGGCACCGGAAAAATGATCGAATTGTTCGGGACGGATCAATTAAAAAAATTGTTTCTGAAAGAACTCTACACCGCCCAATGGGGCGGCACCATGCTCCTCACCGAGGCCGAGGCCGGCTCCGATGTCGGCGCCCTGACCACCACGGCGGTCAAAAACCCGGACGGCACCTACACCATTTCCGGCAATAAGATATTTATCACCAGCGGCGAGCACAACCTCCAGGAAAACATCATCCACCCGGTGCTGGCCCGCGTGGAGGGGGCGCCTGCCGGCACCAAGGGAATTTCCATCTTCATCGTCCCCAAAATATGGGTCAACGACGACGGCAGCTTGGGAGACCTCAACGATGTGACCTGTACGGGCATCGAGGAAAAAATGGGGATCCACGGCAGCGCCACTTGCACCATGTCCCTGGGCACCCGGGGCACGTGTCGTGGATTTTTACTCGGCGAGGAAAACAAGGGCATGAAAATCATGTTCCACATGATGAACGAGGCCCGGTTGAGCGTCGGGTTCCAGAGCAGCTGCACCGCCTCGGCGGCCTACCTGTACGCCCTGGATTACGCCAAAGAGCGGATCCAGGGGAAGGACCTGGCAGCCATGGGATCGCCGGACGCGCCCTCACTGCCGATCATCCAGCACCCGGACGTGCGCCGGATGCTCATGTGGATGAAGGCGCACGTCGAAGGCATGCGCAGCATGAATTACTATGTGGCCAACTGCAGCGAAACCGCCGAGAACGGTAAAACCGAAGAAGAAAGAGCGTTCGCCAAAGGGATGGTCGAACTGTTGACACCGGTGGTGAAGGCATTCTGCGCCCAGCGCGGTTTCGATGTCTGCATTCAGGCGATCCAGGTCTACGGCGGTTACGGGTATATTCAGGAATACCCGGTGGAGCAGCTTGCCAGGGATGTCAAGATCGCCTCGCTTTACGAGGGGACCGACGGCATCCAGGCCATGGACCTGTTGGGCCGGAAACTGGCCATGAAAAAGGGCCAGGTGTTCATGGAATTTATGGGGGAGGTCCAGAAACTGGCGGCCAAGGCCAAACAAATCGACGGTCTGGCCGATCTGGCCGAACCCGTTGAGGCCGCTGTCAACCGGTTGGGTGAAGTCGCCATGCACCTGGGCACAACGGCCATGTCGGAAAAATATAAAACCGCATTTGCCCATGCGTTTCCCTTTCTCGAAGCGATGGGAGATGTGGTGTTGGCATGGATGCACCTGTGGCGCGCAACCGTGGCCGCTACCGCCCTGAAAAACGGCGCCAAAAAGAAGGACAAGGCCTTTTATGACGGCCAGGTAAAGACGGCCCAATTTTTCATCCAGACCGTTCTGCCGGCAACCTTGGGAAAATTAAATTCCGTGGCTGCCACCAGCAGCGCGGCGGTAGATATGGAGGAAGCATCTTTTGGTAGTTAGTGCCCATCCATAAATGACCAATTCGATGTCTGCGCTTATCTGCTCGATATCTGCGTTACGCGAAAAATTTTATCCTCGGAGGTAAGCGAAGACTCCGAAACAAAAAAATATAAGGAGATTGAAATCATGAGAAAAATCAAACAGGCAGCCGTTATCGGATCGGGCGTCATGGGCGGCGGCATTGCAGCGCTGTTAGCCGGCGCCGGCATTCAGACGCTGTTATTGGACATTGTCCCCTTTGACCTTACCGACGACGAAAAAAAGGATCCGGCAGCCAGAAACAGGATCGTCAAGGCCGGGATGGACGGCATCCTCAATGCCAGGCCGCCGGCCCTGATGCATCCCAAGGACGTAGCGCGGATTGCCATCGGTAACCTGGAAGATGATTTTGACAAACTGGCCGACTGTGACTGGATCATCGAGGTGGTCGTCGAACGGCTCGACATCAAGCAGAATCTTTTGAAAAAAATCGAACCGATCCGAAAAGCGGGAGCGATTGTGTCCACCAACACCTCGGGCATCCCCCTGGCGGCCATGTCCAAAGAACTGGGATCGGATTTTCGCCAACACTTCCTGGGAACCCATTTTTTCAATCCGGTCCGGTATATGCATCTTCTGGAGCTGATTGCCGGTGAAGAAACATTGCCGGAAGTCCTGGAATTCATGGCCGACTTCGGCGATCGCATGCTCGGCAAAGGCATCGTATGGGCCAAGGACACCCCCAACTTTGTGGGCAACCGCATCGGTGTTCACGGATCGGCCCTGGCGATCCAGACCATGCTCGAAGCGGGATTGACCATCCCGGAAGCCGATGCCATGACCGGGCCGGCGCTGGGACGACCAAAGACCGCCACCTTTAAAACCGGCGACCTGGTGGGGCTGGATATCCTGGCCCATGTTGCCCAAAACACGTATGATCTGGTGCCGGACGACGAAGAGCGCGAGCGCTTCAAGCTGCCGGCGTTTGTCAGCCGAATGCTCGAAAACAAACTGCTCGGCAACAAAACCCGCGGTGGCTTTTACAAAAAGGAAAAGGGACCGGACGGCAAAAAGATCCGAAAGGTTATCAATCCCGAAACACTGGCGTACGAAGACGTTGTCAAGCCGAACTTCCCCTGCCTGGCAGCGGCCAAAGCGGCAAAAGGCCTCCCCGATAAAATCAAGGCGGTGGTCCATGGTGATGACAAGGGCGCCCGATACGCCTGGAAGGTGCTGGCCGGCTCCCTGATCTACGCAGCCAACCGGGTCCCCGAGATCGCAGATACCATTGTAGAAATCGATAACGCCATGAAATGGGGCTACAACTTCACCCTGGGGCCCTTTGGGTCCTGGGATGCCATCGGCCTGCCGGAATCGGTGCAGCGGATGGAAAAAGAAGGCATGGCGGTTCCGGAGAAGGTTAAAAAGATGCTATCCGCCGGCAACACTTCCTTCTACAAAACCGAAAACGGCAAGGTGCATTACTATGACTTTGCCTCGGAATCCTACCAGCAAGCGCCCGTCAGCGACAGGGCGATCACGCTGAGCACCTTGAAGGACATGGGCAATACCGCCAAAAGCTGCCCGTCGGCCTCCCTGGTCGATCTGGGCGACGGGGTGTTCTGCTGTGAATTTCACACAAAGATGAATGCGCTAAACTCTGAGCTCATCGAGTTCATGCACGAATCCATGGATTATGTGGATGCCAACGGCGCCGGGATGGTGTTTGGAAACCAGGCCGGCGGGATGCCGGGCGCTTTCTCGGCAGGCGCGGATCTGCTGGCGGTCGCCATGGCGGCCCTGGAAGGCAAATTTTCAGACATCAGCCAGATGATCCAGCGGCTGCAAGGTGCCATGCAAAAAGCCCGGTATGCAGCCTTCCCGGTGGTGGCGGCGCCCTTTGGAATGGCCCTGGGCGGCGGGTGTGAAATCGGTCTCGGGTCCGATCGCATGGTCGCCCACTCAGAGCTCTTCATGGGGCTGGTGGAAATGGGGGTCGGACTTCTGCCGGCCGGCGGCGGGTGCCTGAACCTATGGAAAAAGTTCACCGGCACCTTGCCGGAAGCAGTGACCGATGCGGATCTGACAAAATTTTTCGTACCGGTATTCACGAATATCGCCATGGCCAAAGTATCCACCTCCGCGGCCGACGCACGGGCCAATGGATTTCTGGGTCCCATGGACCGGATTGTGTTCAACCGGGACAACCTGATCGGTGAGGCCAAAAAGGAAGTCCTGAAAATGGTCAGCGATGGGTATGCGCCTCCCCTGAAACAGAAAGTCAAAGTCCTGGGGCAAACCGCCCAGGGCATGGTCAACGTTCAGATCGCCGACATGCAGCGGGCCGGTTGGGTGAGCGAATATGACGCGTTTCTGGCCAAGCGAATCGCCTATGTCATCTCCGGCGGGGATGTGGGACACGGCAATGAGATCGATGAGGAGGTGATCCTGAAACTGGAAGAGGAGGCCTTTCTCGATTTGCT
>JAFDDL010000142.1 GCA_019310865.1 Deltaproteobacteria bacterium
GGCCTTCTCCGGGGTGAAGTTCTCGTCGATATATTCTTTCATGAGGTCAAATACCGGGCGAACCTTGACCTTTTCTCCGTTGATGGTGGTCACTTCAAAGCGCCCTTCAAGGGCCGGATCAGCGGTGAGATGCTCACCGTAATCGTCCCGGCCTACGGCCGCAGGGGCGTTGGCCTTAAGATCCCACACCACATAGTCTCCCCACTCGGCGGCAAGGGCTTCCGGGATCAGCTGCTCATGGTGCTCTTTCAGGGAAGGCTTCTTGGCTCCCTTTTTGATGACCCGCGTGTGGCGGGTCGGGGTCTTTTTCTCATACCCGGCGATAATTTCTTCAGGACGGAGAAAATCGAGTGTGTCGAGTCTCACGAGAAACGGCAGGTCGGTATTTCGCTTGACATGCGCGCCATCGTGCAATTTTTCCTGTATGATGACCTGCGCCATACTGAGGGCAAACGCCGGATCGGTGGCCGGCCGGATGACAATCACCTCATCCGATCGGCACGCGGTGGCCGGATATTCCACGGAAATGGTAACAATCTTGCTGCCTTTCAGCCGTGCTTCGGTGAGCCAGTGGGCATCAGGCATCTTGGTCGCGATCCAGTTCATCCCCCACACCAGTATCAGTTTGGACCGCTCCACGGCGAAAAGCTCAAACTCGTTGGTCTGTGCACCGGTGACCATTGGATGGCCCGGCGGAAGATCCGTATGCCAGGAATAACTGTCCCATCCCCGGGCACCCAGGGCTTTCTCAGGGGAAACGCCGCGAATGTGATGGTCCATGAGGCCGAGCATGTTGGCAAAGCGGTAATAGCCAAAAATCCGGGTGGCGCCCAGAAACGCCATGCCGCCTCGGAACTTGAGCGTCTGGGTGCCGGCCCCGTGCATGGCCGCCACCATGGCAGGGTCGTACCCCTGCCGGTTCAGGTACCCCTGTCCCGTCTCCCCGGAATAGGTGACAGCAATATTATGAAGGCTCCTGGCAGCCAGTTCAAACGCTTCGTCCCAGGGCAGCTTCAACCATTTGTCCTCCCCGCGTTTAAAATATTTTTCCGGCGGCTTGCCCGTATCCGGATCCCTTGGGAATCCGGCTTCCACCCATGACTTGAAGCCCTTTCGGACCATGGCGCCTTTGACGCGCCGGTCTCCGTAGATCCGCCTGACCAGAGCCGAACCCTTCTGGCAGATTCTCGGGTCCCAGCGGCGGGACGCCCGGTTGCCGTACAGGTCGGTGGCTTCCCCGTACCGGTAGGAGGGGCTGATTCTCGTAATCACGCCGTTTTTCACATGCGCTTTCAGCAAACAGTTATGGGTGTCATTGGGCGCGCAGAGGAAATGAAATTCGCTGTCTGCGGCATAGATATTTCGGTACACCCTCTCCCAATCCCTGTCCGGATACGTCTCCAGCGGACTGTCTGTCGTCGGCTCCAGAAAAGTAGCCAGATCCGGCTGGCACCCGGCCAGCAGCATGCCGGCACCGGTGCCGGCGGTCAGTTTCAGAAAGGCCCTTCTGGATATTAGCTCCTTGCCCGTGCTTGTTTTCCGCCATACAAAACCCCTTTTCTTAATGGATCGGCCATTGGCTTTTGGACCAATAGAAATCCCAGTTGGGTCCCCTCAGTTCGGTTCCCACATAGGTGAATATCAGAAAGCTGATCAGAAACAGGGTGAACATGGCGATGGCACCCATCCGAGTGGATCCGGTCCGGTGAATGACCCATAAGGACCAGAAAGTCATAAACCCGATCCAGATCGTCCCCGGATTGATCAGGACGATGATCAGCTGCGGGATATTGGGCCACCAGTTTCTGAACCAGCCGAAATTGATGACAAACGCAAGGAGACCGATCAGTACAAAGGTCCCCAGGGCAAGGGCTCCCAGGGCCACGCGTCGTCCCTGGCGGTTTGAAAACCAGACACCCACATGAAGCGGCTGTCTGTCGAGGTAGGGTATGAGCGCAAGGCCCAGCAGGGCAACGGCGGGTAGAGCGATGCCACCCATGAAAGCAGAGTAGGACACCAGCTCCTGAAGCCCGAGAAAATACCAGGGGGCCTTGGCCGGGTTTTCAGGAATCAGCGGATTGGCAAGCTCTTTGAGAGGCGCATCTATAAAATAGGAATACACCACCACCCCGGCCAGGCAGAGCATAAAGACGGCCACTTCGGCCCGCAGCAGATGGGGCCAGCTCATTACGGTGTTTTCCACATCGTCGTTTTCCACTGCAGGCGTTTTTCCTCGCACCAGCGCCATCAGGCCATAGGTCTTGGTGGTTGGAAAGAGGCGCTCCGTTTTTCCCGGCAGGGCGCCGGGCTTTATTGGCTGGAAATTCTCCGGAACGGTCAGCCCGCCGTCTTTTCTGATTCGCCAGAAATGAGCGCCGACAAAGAGGGATAATATAAGGGGAAGCAGCATAATGTGAAGGAAATAGACCCGTGTGAGGGTGACCTGGCCGGGGGTCAACCCACCCAGGAGGAGTTCCTTTTGAAACCCTCCGATGTCGAATATGCCGGTGAGTCCCAGAATATCAGTGATCTCCTTGGGGGCCTGGGCGATATTCGAACCGATGACCAGCGCCCAGTATGAGAGCTGATCCCAGGGCAGCAGATAGCCCGTGTAGTTCAGTACAAAAGTGAGCGCAAGGAGTATGATTCCGACAACCCAGTTGAATTCCCGCCCTTGCTTGTAAGAGCTGGTATAAAACACCCGGCCCATATGAAGCAGGAGAAAAAGAATCATCCCCTCGCCGGCCCATTTGTGAATGTTTCGCAGCAGCCTCCCGGCGAAGACAACAAAGTTGATGTCCTTTACGCTTTCATAGGCACCCTCCACGGACGGGGTGTAATAGATCATCAAAAGAGCGCCGGATACGAACGTGATCAGCAGCAGATAGAACGTGATAAGACCCAGGCCGAATGTATAGGTGGGCCTCAGCGTGTTCAGATGTGTCTTGCTGCCCTGGATGTGGAGGAAAAAGTTGTTGGCGATCACGGCAGTCCTTGACCTGTCGGATGAAGGCCGGCCGCCCCTTAGAAAAGAACGGACAACTGTATTCTTAATGGAAAGGATGTTCTCTTTAAATTCGTTGAGTCCCGAGCGGGTCGGCCCAATCATAGCTCCTCCTCAAACCTAAACCGTAAAGGTTGTTCCTCTTTTTATCTCCCTTGCGGCATCCACCACCAGGGTGCCATCCACATTCTGGCTGATTTCAAGCCAGGGCAGGTCCCTCGGCGCCGGCCCGGCAATCACTTTACCGTCCCGGTTGTATTTCGAGCCGTGGCAGGGACAGAGAAAACCGCTTTCGGAAATCGCCACCAGACACCCCAGATGCGTGCAGACGCTGGAGATGGCATGGATCCCGTCAGTGTCTGAAAAAACATAGATCATTTTGTCTTCAAGTTTTTTGACGATGCCCACCGGGAAGTTTTCTGGTTTTCCGATTTTGAATCTCTTGGACGCCTCGTAGTAAACGTTGGGTTTGGTCAGTCTTAAAACGCCGGCAAGTGCGGCCAGCGATGACAAAAGGACCGCCGCAAACGAAGCGAGGCCGAGAAAATCCCGCCTGGAAACGCCTGATTTCTCCTGGTTCTCATCACTCATCGCCCCATACCTCCTTGAAATTAAATGCCTCCATGGTTATCGCCCCCACCGGGCACCGTTCAGCGCATAAGCCGCAGCGAATGCAGATAGTTTCATCTTTGATGATGGCTCCGGCGTCGGAAGGAAGCAGATCACCTGGATAGTTCTGAAGAAGCTTTTCATAATCGGCACTGCCCTGGAGGGCTTCCACCGGCACCAGTTTCAGACAGTATTCCGGGCATATATCCGCACACCCGCCGCAAAGGATGCATTTTTCACTATCGAAAATGGTATTGACGCTGCAATTAAGGCATCGGCTTGCCTGACGCCTGCCCTGGTCTTCAGTGAATCCCTTTTCAACCATAAGGTTCATGGCCTTCTTGCGCTCTTCGGGCGGCATGACCGGCACACCTTCCCGCGGGATCTCCTCGTATCCGCATTCCCGACTGTACCCCTTAATCTCCGAATGCACCAGGGTCGTCGTGAATGAAATCTCTTTTCGGTTCAGGTAGGTGTAAATTCTCCTTGCAACTTGTTTGCCGCTGGCGATGGCGTGGATCATGAGTTTGGCGCCATAGGCCACATCCCCTGCGGCAAAGACGCCTTCGGCCTCCGTCATGGAGCCGGCCGAATCAAGCTTCAGCTGCCCGCGCTCATTCAGGGCGATATCCGCCGAGTCGATGAAGCTCAAATCGGTGTCCTGGCCAATGGAGAGAAACACCTTGTCCGCATCCAGCGACATCACCGTGGTGTCGTCGTATTGGGGGGCAAACCGGCGGTTTTCATCAAAGATGGACAGGCATCGGACAAACGAGACGCCGCATGCCCGGCCATGGTCATCCACCAGGATCTCTTTCGGTCCCCATGAGTTGTATCGGGTAATCCCCTCTGCCGCGCCGTCTTCAATTTCTTCCGTATCGGCCGGCATCTCCGTCAGGGACTCCAGGCATACCAGATGAACCTCTTTGACGCCCTTCTGGCGGATGGCGGTTCGCGACACATCGTATTCCGTCTGCCGTACCAGGGTTCTGGCCACATCGTAGGCGACATTTCCGCCGCCAATCACGACAACCTTCTCCCCCAGCGCCACCTCTCTGTCCAGCGCCACATCCTTTAAAAAATCCACCCCGCCGATAACACCCGGCGCATCGATGTTTGGGATGGGGATTTTCTTTGATTTTTTGGCTCCCACCGCAATGAGCACCGCATCGTGCCGGGCACGCAGCTGCGTCATGGTGATGTCTTTTCCGACCTGGACATTGCAGACAATGTCGGTCCCCAGGGCCTTGATAACCTCAACCTCTGCTTCAATGAGACGACGCGGCAGCCTGTATTCGGGAACGCCCAGGTAAAGCATGCCGGCGGGAACGGGCTCCATTTCATAAATCACCGGCTTGATTCCCAGCAAACAAAGATCGTGAGCCGCTGCCAGCCCGGTCGGGCCGGAGCCGATGATCCCCACAGTGGGTGATGTGTCGGAAAGCGTTGGACTCTGGAAATGCTTTAGAAGGTTTTTGATATCTTCAAAATCTTCGCATTCATCTTCCGTCATGGAAAGAAACCGTCGAATCACCTGCAAGGGGCTCTTATCGTATCGTCCCGATTCAACACCGAATTTTTCTGTCACGAATCTTTTTAATGCACGGATGGAAATGGCTTCATCGAAATCCGCCCTTCTGCAGGCCGCCTCACACGATGCACCGCAAATTCTGCCGCAAATGGACGCCAGCGGATTGGGACCCCGGGCAATCAGATATGCCTTTTCAAAGTCACCGTCCGCGATGGCGCGCACATAACCCCTGGCATCGGTATAAACCGGGCAGGCGTCCTGGCATTTAATCTGTTTCTTCCAATAAGCGATATCGGGGATTTCAATGGGAAATTTCTCTTTTTTCATGGCGGCTCCATGGAAAATGCCTTATCATAGCGATCCTCAATAATCAAAGCCGGCTTGATCAACATGGTAACGACAAAGATGCCCAGGGCCAGGACGCCAAGGGTAATGCATATCTCCACGCCGGTGGGTGTGTAATCGACGACTTCTCCAAGGGGTGACGGAATCAGGCCCGGCACAATCAGCCCGACACCTTTTTCGATCCAGATCCCCACAAAAAGAAGAAATGACGCCGGAAAAAGCACCTTGGGGTTGTTTTTCCCGGGGTTGAAGGCCAGCACCAGTGTACCGATGAGATTGATGCTGACGGCACTCCAAATCCACGGCACCAGAGAATTGTGGCCCTCCAGCCCGAAGAAGAGATAGATCGCCGAGAGGCTGTGATGGGTGGGCGTGTAAAACTCCTTAAACACCTCGGAGAAGAGCATGATCAGATTGATGATTGCGGAAACCACAATGACCAGCCTCAGTTTATTAAACAGCTGCTTTTCGATCTTATAGGTGGTGGTGGAATGAACGATAACCAGCACCATGGTGATCAACGCCGGGCCGGCCGCAAAGGCGGATGCCAGAAACCTGGGTCCCAGCAGGGGGTTGTTCCAGAAGGGTCTGGCAGGGAGGCCTTCATAAAGGAAAGCGGTAACCATATGGATGGCAATGGCCCAGAATATGGAAAGGAAAACAAAGGGCCGGTACTTTCTTTCATCGGGTTTTTGAAAATTGTATCGGCAATAGAGGATGTATAGGGGCACCAGCAGGTTCAACGCCAGATAACCATTTAGCACGATCACATCCCAGGTCAGGATTGAAGAGGGCCAGTTGAACAGGCCGATCACCGGCATGAGATGCCATGCGCGCAAGGGCCCGCCAAGATCGATCAAAATAAACATCAGGCACATGACCAGTGCGCCCACCGCTACCCCCTCCCCTATGATCACCACCCTGTGGAAATCCTTGTCCCTGAATATATAGGCGGGAAGGATCAACATGACGGCCGCCGCCGCAACGCCCACCAGGAATGTAAAGTTGGAGATATAGAGCCCCCAGCTGATAATATTGGTCATGCCGGTGGCGGAAAGCCCCTGGGTAAACTGTATTGAATAAGCATAAACACCCAGCACCATGAAAGCAAGCAGTGTGCACAGATAAATCTGGTAGCGGATGCTGCCGGTTAAACTCCACAAGATCCCATCCTTGAAAAAAGAGAGCATTCCCTTGGGGTGCGTTTTTTCCATTGCTACTTCATTCATATGCTATTTTCCTAAGCCGGTTAAAGAGGACTCGATGTCAATCAATGAAATACCAGAATTTCGGGTCTGTCCCCAGCTCCTCCTTCATCCGAAACACCTTTTTGTTTTTCAGCACAAACCTGATTTCGCTGTTGGGGTCCAACAGATTCCCGAAGACCCTGGAGCCGGTGGGGCATGCCTCAACGCAAGCCGGGAGTCTGCCATTCCGTGTTCTTTGCACGCAGAATGTGCATTTTTCCATCACACCCCGTGTGCGCACCCGGTTGCCGAGATAGTGCTGCTTACGGGTCATTTCCGCCAGGGGAATATCCGGCTCCCGCCAGTTGAAACGTCGTCCAAAGTAAGGGCACGCCGCCATGCAATATCGGCAACCGATGCACCAGTCGTAATCCACCACGACAATCCCGTCGGGCTCTCTCCAGGTTGCCTTTGTGGGGCAGGCTTTGGTACACGGGGCATTTTCGCAGTGAAAGCACTGTACGCCCATGTAGAAATGATCCGCCACCGGCACTTCATGGAAATATTTTCCATCCCCCGATTCCACGTTCATTTTGCCGTGTTCCATCTCGAAGATGCGTACGTACTGTGTTTTCGAACTTCGATCGAGATTATTCTCCTTCACGCAGGCAGCCACGCAGTCCATGAACCCTTCGCATCGGGAAACATTAAAGGCATAACCGAAAAGTACATTCTCCCTCGGCTTCCGGTTGCTGATCTGGATGTCCACGCCGCGTTTCAGTTTTGCCAGCCGTTCCAGACGTCGGACCGTCTCTTGCTTTTCCGCCTGGGTCATCAGGCGATAATTGCCCTTGAAATATTCCTGCCACTTTAGAGCAAGCGCCTCGTTTGAGCCGAGCAGACCGCTTCCAGCACAGCCGGTCACCATCATAGCGCCGCCCACAGCAGCGGTTTTTACGGCGCCTTTAAGGAAAGCGCGCCGGCCGCACTTTTTTTCTGACGGGTGATTTTTCTTTGCTTCCATCTGACCTTCTTTGTCTTTAAGGACATCCATCATATTCCCCTATTCGCTTATGGGGAGTGAATATGTTCGGGGCCACCGTTTTTCGAACCGCGGAGAATGCGGATTGTGACAATGGGTGCAATTTTTAACCACCCGCTTACCGGCCCAGTGAGAAACACGTTTGCCGTGGGCACCGCCGACCCAGTCTTTCTTCTGTCTGAAATGGCATTGTCCGCACATCTGGTAGCTATGATCGAAATCGACCTTTACACCCTTCTCGGTAATCAGAAAATCACGCTCATCCTGTTTGTGGCAGGTGGAACAGGCCAGTTGCTTGCCCTGCTCACCATGAATCATGGCGATATCACCATGGGCCATTTCAGCGGCCTTTTCAATATGGACCTCTTTGTTGTTGTGGCAGTGGCTGCACTTAAAACGCTCGATCTTCGCCTTGCGGGTTTCGGTCCAAAAAACAATGCCCTGGTATTTGGTCTTCACCAGGACCGTTTTTCCGGCAGCAAGGGAGAAGGCACCGACACTTTCTTCGCCTTGAAAAGCTGCGGTCGCCTCTTTTATCCTCTGGGAGACGCCGCCATGACCGGCGTAGTCCTTACATCCGGTGACGGTCAGGCAGAACAGCGCCAGCGCCAAAGAAAAATAATGCTGAAAAGATAGTGGCATCATAAGGTCCTTGTCTGATCTGTATTACGATTATCTTTGAAACGGCGCCACCGGAACGTCCGGCACATGGCACTGTCTGCAATATCCCCGGGAGGGATGTTCGGTGCGAATCGTCACCACCGCGCCGGGCCCCACGTGGCAGGCGATACAGTTTTCCCGCATCTGAAGATCATGTGCAATTGGCGGCGGTGCGCCCGGCAGATAGGACCTGCCCAACCGCGGTGGCGGTACGCTTAACCAGTCGATTTCCCGGAACAGCTGATCGGTTCCAGCTTTGAGGTGACACTGCCTGCAGCTGGTTTGCTCCGGGTGGGGGGTAAGGGGCGTATGACGCTTTAGCTCTTCGGTCCAGCCGCCTTTGACGTGGCATGTCAGGCACGCAATCTTCTGTCCCCACTCCTCGGCAAGGGGGTGCGGGATTTCGGGGGGGGAGCCGGCATATTGCCGTCGGGCGTAATAGTCACTGAGGGTTCGCTCAGTTGAGCCGCCTAGCAGGTAGTCCCTTGATATCTCGGCGTAATTTTCGAAGATCGCCGCTCCGTTGTTATCGAAGTTTTCCGAACCGGTTTCAGGTGGTGTCACCACGGGTTGCCCCTGCTCATGGGTGAAAGCGGACAGTACGATAAATACCACCGCCGCCACGCACAGTCCGGCAAATACAAGAAAAAACCTTCCAACCTTTTGTTCTGATTTCCCTGGGGTTTCCATCATGCTCGCTCCAGTTTCACGGCGCATTTTTTATAATCCGGTTGCTTGGAAATGGGGCAGAAGGCATCCAGGGTAACCTCATTGATCAAGTAGCTTTCGTCGAAAAAGGGCACGAAAACCATCCCCCTGGGCGGCATGCCGCGGCCGTTGATGCTGGCCTTCATGACAACAGCGCCTCGACGCGAGCTGATCTTGACCCGACTGCCATTGGTGATGCCCAGATTGGCAGCATCATCGGGATGGATCTCCACATACGACTCGGGCATGGCCTTGTGCAAGATGGGAACCCGCCGGGTCATGGAGCCGGTATGCCAGTGCTCCAGCACCCGGCCCGTGTTGAGCCAGAAGGGGTAATCGCTGCCCGGTGATTCCGCCGGCGGTTCATAGGGCCGCATCCAGATCCAGGCTTTGTTGTCCGGCTTACCGTAAAAATCAAAATCATCACCCTTGGCGGCCGGGTCGTACTTGGGATTGTAGCGCCACTTGGTCTCCTTGCCCGCCACAAACGGCCACTGGATGCCGGATCTCGCTTTAAGCTCTTTGTATGGGGCCATGCGGTGTTTGGGATTGTCGTGGAATTTCGTGTACTCGTTCCAGATATCTTCGATATACGTTTCCCGGCTCCAGGGGAACTGCTTTTCATATCCCAGACGCCGGGCCACCTCGATGAGCTGCCAGGTGTTGCACATGGCCTCCCCGGGGGTGGGAATGATCTGCTCGTTATGTTGGGTGCGCCGTTCCGAGTTTCCGAAAAAACCTTCCCGTTCAACCCACAGGGCCGAGGGGAGAACCACGTCGGCCACATCAGAAGTGGGGGTTGGATAGATCTCG
The DNA here is from genome assembly GCA_019310865.1 of Deltaproteobacteria bacterium. Next base: position 9,900 of record JAFDDL010000142.1, read on the forward strand.
GAGACC
>JAFDDL010000739.1 GCA_019310865.1 Deltaproteobacteria bacterium
AGCAATGCAGGCGCGGCGAGCCTATATGGCGCGGAAATTGAAATTTCAGCCCGCCCACTGCCGCCGCTTCAGCTCTCATTGGGCATCGCGCTTCTGGAGACCGAGCTCGACGAATACATCGGGCCGGACCCTGCCACCACCCTTGATACCGACTTTTCCGGCAACGAGCTGCCCTTTGCACCGAAACTCAGCGTGAATGCAAGTGCCAGCTATACGATCGTGTGCGGGGACGTAGGGTTTCTCTCCTTATATGCTCTCTACGACTGGCGGGATAAGACCTGGTCCGATGCGGCCAACCAGGAGGTCATCCGTCTCGATGACCTGGGTAAACTCGATGCCCGTATCAGTTTTGAAACCTCGGACGGCACGTGGCAGTTCCAGGTATATGGACGTAACATCACCGACGAGGAATACTACAACAACAAATTTGCCTTCAGCTCTATGCAGTATGCCAACCCGGATACGGTTATCGGGTACAAGGCTGAGCCGGCAACTTATGGTTTTAGGGTGAGATATCGGTACTAGTGTTTTGTCAATAGGCATTGGTCAATAGTCAGTGGAATTCTGTCTAATTGGCATCGATCGTCATCCTTGACCCAATGGCAAATGGCAAATCAGAAATCACTGTTACGACATCCATCAGTTCCCTCATGGGGGTGATGGATTTCGGCCTGACGCCCCAGGAAGCCATCAACCTGCCGACCCTGGGCAGCTTTACCTTCGGGAAGGCCGAGGCGCCCATGCCCATCGGTCCGCTCACTGCGGGGGTGGGGGATTTGGATCCGGATCTGGAATATCATGTCGATCATGAGATCGAAAGAAAGCTGAACAAGCCGGATGGTGTTTAAGGAGTTCTGAAATGATGAGTGATACCCAAAGCATCACCCTCAAGGACAGGATGATCTACGGTACCGGAGACATCGGTAACCAGGTCATCATCCAGATGCTGACCATGTTCGTTCTTTTCTTTTATACGGACGTGTTCGGCATTTCGGCCGCGGCCGCCGGCACCATGATGCTGATCGCGCGCATCTGGGATGCCTTCAACGACCCCATGATGGGCGTCATGGTGGACAATACCAACTCGAAATACGGCAAGGCGCGGCCCTACCTGCTGTATCTTCCCATCCCCTGTGCTATCCTGCTGGTATTGACCTTCACGGTGCCCAATTTTTCGCCGGCAGGTAAATTGGCCTGGGCCTATGCGACCTACATCGGCATCGGCATGGCTTACACCGGCACCGGGATTGCCTATACGACACTCCTGGCCCGGATGACCGACGACTCCCTGGAGAGAACCAAGCTCAACATGTTTCGATTGATCATGTCCCTTGGACCGATCATGATTCTCGGCGCCGCCACCTTGCCGCTGGTTAATTTCTTCGGAAAGGGAGACATGGCAAAGGGGTTCCAGTATACGACGATCCTTTTCAGCCTCTTTATGATGGCGGCCTACTGGACGGCATTTACGCGGAAGGAGCAATTGAGTGCTACCGCCGGTGAGAAGAATCGTTTAAACCTGGGGCAGGCCATGGCGTCGCTGCGGGCCAACCTCCCCTGGCTGATGGTCGCCATCAGCACCCTGATCGCCATGACCCTGGCCGGGATCAACTCGGGGATCGTGATGTATTACATGACCTATTATATCCAGCGCCCCGACCTGATCCCCGTCCTGCTGCCCATCGCCAGTTGCGCCATGTTCCTGATATTTCCGTTTGTCCCCCTGGCCGTCCGGACGCTGGGAAAAAGAAATACCACCCTGATGGGTCTGACCGTTTTCATGGCGGCGCTGGTGGTTCGCTTTGTGACAAAGGATGCGATACTGTCGCTCTATATTGCCTGCACGCTGGTGGGTGGCTTAGGGCTTGGATTCTTTGCGGTGCTCATTGTCCCCATGCTGGCCGATACGGTGGAGTACGGGGAGTGGAAAACCGGTGTCCGCACCGAGGCCCTGATTTTTTCGGCCAACAGCTTCGGCTATAAATTGGGAATCAGCCGGCATCTGTTCGAAGTATGCTGTTTTTTCTCAGCGTGCCTCTGTCCATGGTCCTGGTGGGCCTGCAGATGCTGATCCTGGCCTGCTACAAGCTGGATAAGTCGTTTCCGCGGGTGATTGCCGAGTTGCGGGAGCGGAAATTGGAAACTGTTTGACAGTTGTCATTTGGCCACAGATAAGACATGGCATCCGGCTCACGGCCATGGTATTCTATCGCCTTAAAAATAGACAGCATACATCAATTCAAACTTCAAATTTCTATACTTTTCAGGTGGAGGTAATGCATGCTTACGATTAAGAACAATTGCCTGTACAGGGGTTGGCTGATGCGGATTGTTATAATGGCGATGGCGGTCTGTCTGGCTGGATGTGGAACGCAGAAAAAATCGGACACGGAGGATTATCTGAAAATGGAGAAACCTGAAACTGAGAAACCTGAAACGGAGAAACCCCAAGGGGCGGTGGCAAGCCGGGGGATGTTGACCGGTACCACAGGGGCCTATGCCCAGGAGGCGGGCCTGGAGATCTTGAAGGCCGGCGGAACGGCGGCGGATGCCGCCATGGCCACTTCCCTGGCGCAAATCGGCCTGGCGGCGGGATCCTGGGTGAGCTATGCCGGGATTTTGACCCTGGTCTATTATGATGCGGAGAGCGGCAAGGTCTATAATATGAACGCCGCCTATAATACCGTGAAAAACGAGACCGAACCGCAGACCATTCCCCAGCCGGACTGGTCCAAAGGACTGATGGGCGTGGAGACGGAACCCAACGGCCGGACGGTTCTGGTACCGGGCTTCATGAAGGGCGTGGAGGCCGCTAACCGACGGTTCGGCAAACTACCCTTGAAGAAGGTGTTCGAGCCGACCATTCGTTTGGTCGAAGAGGGGTTTGAGTGGAATGCGGGATTGGCTGCACAGTTCAAATTTCGCGAGAAAGTCCTGACCCGGGATCCGGAAACCCGGGCGGTGTTCACCAAGGCGGATGGCAGCTTTTATCAACCCGGTGACACCTTCAAGCAGCCGGCCCTGGCGGAAACCTTGAAAAAAATCGCCGAGCAGGGGACCGATTACATGTACAAGGGGGCCTGGGCTGAAAAACTGGTGAAAAAGGTCCAGGCCCTGGGCGGCAAACTGACCCTGGCGGACATGGCCGCCTACGACGTCATCTGGGGAGAACCGGACCACGGCACCTATCATGGGTACGATGTTTATGTCCACGGACAGCCGGCTTTTGGGGGCGTGAATACCATTGAAGCCCTGAACCTGGCCGAGGCGGCAGGTCTGTCCGGCATGGGACATTATGCCGAATCTCCGGAGGCGCTCTTCCGGCTGCCCCAGGTGTTCAAAGTGGCCGCCAGCACGATGTTTGGTGCCGACGCGGTTGCCAACGCACTGGAAATGGATTTTTCCCCCCAGACACGCCTCACTAAGACCCATGCCGCCAAATTGTGGAAGGTCATGGATTCCGGATCGTTTCCCGGCGTAATCGTTTCGAAAAAACAGATGCCGGCTCATTCAGATGCCGTGGTGGCCGTTGACCAATGGGGCAATGTCGCCTCCGTCGTTCACTCCATCAACACCGTGAGCTGGGGGACCACCGGCCTGGTGATCGACGGCATCTCCATTCCCGATTCGGCTATGATCCAGGTGCCGGTGGTGGCGGCCACCCCGCCGGGTGAGCGCCTGCCGGATCCCACCAATCCGGGCCTCGTGATGAAGGACGGAAAACCGTTCATGGGCTTTTCCGCCATCGGCGCCGGTCTTCACAACCGGACCATTGCCTGCCTGATCAATGTACTCGATTTCGGCATGACGCCCCAGGAGGCTGTTAATGCACCGGCCTTCGGATCTTTTAAAATGGAGGTGGTCGACGGCGCTCCGGCGCTCGGTGCCCTGACAGTCGGTGTGAAGGATTTCGATCCCGAGTTGATTGAGAAAGTAAAAGAGATGGGGCAGGAAATCATCGAAGACCGAATGATGCTCGGCTACTGGATCGG
>JAFDDL010000740.1 GCA_019310865.1 Deltaproteobacteria bacterium
AAACAGTATTACCAGGGCGGTAATCTGCGCACCCAGCTCGAAACCTATCACGGTGCCAACACCGACTGTGCGTTTCGGGGCTGGAACGACACCTGGCTGCATCCGGATTTCGTCAACTGGAATATCGAATCCTATCTGCCCGGCATTGCCGTGCCCATGCTGGCCATTCAAGGCCAGGACGATCATTACGGCACGCCCGCCCAGGTGCAAGCCATGGCAACCAAAACCCGGACAGAACTGGAAACCGTGATGCTGCCCCGCTGCGGCCACAGTCCGCATCGAGATCAACCCGAATTGACACTAACGGCCATGAAACGATTTATCCGCAAGGTCTTTCACTCAAAGACAGCCGGTTAACCGGAAAGCGACATTATTTTGGACATCATTCAAAGGACCCTAACGGCCTGGAAACTGCTATCATGGCGTCAGCTTCGCCTGCGCATTGACCATTGCCCGGTTTGCGATCGACCCCGGCCGATTTTGCGCCTGGACCACAATGAAGTGTCCATCCGGTGTCTGGTCTGCAAATCGAGCATCATCACCATGTCGCTGATTTCGGTATTAAACCGACTCGTTAAAGACCTTTTGGAAAAAAGCGTTTACGAACTGTCTTCCCGGGGACCCCTGTTTACCTATCTGTCCGCCCACACGCGCCAGCTCACGGTTTCGGAAATGTTCGACGACATTGAGCCCGGATCCATGAAAGACGGGGTGCCGTGTCAAAATGTGGAGCAATTGACTTTCAGCGACGAAACCTTTGACGTGTGCACCAGCACGGAGGTTTTCGAGCACGTGGCCGATGACCGGAAAGGATTTTCGGAAATTTACCGGGTCCTCAAGCCCGGGGGCTGGTTTGTCTTCACGGTACCGCTTCGCAGCGACAGGCAAACCATGGAGCGGGCCCGGAAAATCGGCCCAAACCACATCGCGCATCTGCTGCCCCCCGAGTATCATGGTGATCATCTGCGCGGCCGGCGCAACGTTCTGGCCTTTCGAACCTACGGAACCGATATCATCGATCGACTCACGGGCTGCGGGTTTGAAACAGCCGCCGTCCACAGGCCCACCCACCCCCTGCCCTTCGATTTCAATCCCCCGGTCATCGCTGCCCGAAAGTCCGTTTCTTAAAAAAAACGAGCCCTGCCACCCGATACGTTTAACTCTTGACATTTAATGCATCTCGTTATAAACGACACGTCATGATTCGGTCATTCAGGTGCAAAAAGACAGAAAAAATATTCCGGCGGATGTTCACAAAGAAAATTCCAAATAATATTCATCGTTCTGCCTTAAGAAAACTGCGTATACTGAACAGAGCCGAGTCTTTGCAGGATTTAAGGGTTCCACCGGGCAATCGATTGGAAACGCTTCATAGGCAGCGCGAAGGACAACACAGTATCCGGATAAATGATCAGTGGCGAATATGCTTTATTTGGCGAGAAGACGACGCCCACGAAGTCGAAATTGTGGATTATCATTAGGAGATCATTCCAATGTCTGAGAAAAAACTATCTCCCGTGCATCCGGGTGAAATTTTATTTGAAGAATTTTTAAAACCGATGAGCCTTAGTCAAAACCGCCTGGCACTTGACATCAGGGTGCCGGCGCGTCGTATCAACGAAATTGTTCACTGTAAACGAAGAATCACAGCCGATACGGCGCTGAGGCTTGCCAGGTACTTCAATATGTCCCCTCAATTCTGGCTCGGGTTACAAATGGATTACGACCTCGATAAGGCCGAAGATGAATTAGCCGATCGACTCGACAAGGAAGTACAAATTTATCAGGCCATGGCATAAACAGGACGTAAAGCGAATGGGTCGAACCACTGATTCCCGAAATCACCTAGGATCTTCTGGTTAATGAAACAAGAATTGCATGTGGTGGTGATGCCGGATGGGTCATTGCAGCCGGAATGGGTTGAAACCGGCGCGTATATCACCCAGAGCAGCAAAATCATGCAGACGGAAATATTCAGACATTTTTCCGCTATCCTTTTTCCACCGATTTTCAGGAGACTTCATCCGGAAATTAACCAGAATCCCGGACCTCGAAGCCCTTCGGGACAAGGCGACCATCGATATCAGCCCGGAGACACTTTCCGAAATCCTGGACAGCGTACCCATAATGACCGGCGCCGAATACATCAACCGGGACATGCTGCAAAGCGTCTGGGCGGGCCTCGTTTCGGTGTTTTCATCGCTTATTCGCAACCATGACGGAAGCGTCAAATCCTTTGTTTGCAGCTTCAGTCCGGACATCCACCTGGTCGGCCGCGTGTTTTTTCACTTGGTTGAAAATAAGCGCGGCGGACAGCCCTTTGCATTTCTTGCCACCTATTCAACCCGTGTGGGCGACAAAGGCCGCTCTCAGCACCTGCCCCTGAAACATGCCCTGCAGGAATACGGAAACGACAGCGAAAAACTGCTGGAACTGCTCTCGAGGGTTCATGTGGCGGCAGAGAAAAGTGAATTTGTTTCCGAGTTATATGAAAGTGGAGAGCTGTTTCACCCCTTGGCCTGGTCTCCCGAAGACGCCCTTGTATTCCTGAAAGAAGTGCCTCTGTATGAGAATGCCGGTATTCTATGCCGCATTCCCGACTGGTGGAAAGGCCGTACCGCCGGTGCACGGCTGAGCGTCCAGATTGGCGAGCAGCCGCCATCGCATGTGGGGTTGGATGCAATCTTGACCGTTGACGCTCGCCTTATGATAGGCGATGTGGTCATCACCAGAGAAGAAGCCGAGAAGCTCCTTGAGGCGTCAGCCGGCCTGTCCTACATTAAAAATCGATGGGTAGCGGTGGATCCTGAAAAACTGCGCCGGACCCTGGATGCCTACGAAAATGCGCAAATCTTTTCCGAGCGCGAGGGAATCGGCATCATGGATGCCCTGCGCTTGCAGCTTGGTTCTGAAAAAATCCCCGGTGTCGATTTAACAGATGCGGATGTGTCGCTGACCCGGGGACAGTGGCTCGAATCGGTCATGAACAAAATGCGACAACCTGAGCTGATCCCCGCTGTAAAACCGGGAAAAGGCTTTACGGCCGTATTAAGGGCCTATCAGCAAAAGGGGCTGGATTGGCTTCATTTTTTACACACCATTGGCTTCGGGGCCTGTCTGGCCGATGACATGGGACTGGGGAAAACCGTTCAACTCCTGGCGTTACTGAGCGTTTTGAAATCAAGGGACAGCACGAAGGCCAATCTGCTGGTAATACCGGCATCGTTGATTGCCAACTGGATACATGAAATTAAGGCGTTTTTTCCGAACCTGAATTACGTTATTGCCCACCCGGATTTTCAACCGGACAAAAAGGTAAAAAGACAAGACGCGAAAACCCTGGTCGGAATCGATCTGCTGATCACTACCTATGCCCTGGCCCAGAAGTATGAGTGGATAGGTGCCTATTGCTGGCGGTATGTGATCCTGGACGAGGCCCAGGCCATTAAAAACCCGGGCACCAAGCAAACCCGGGCGATCAAGGCCTTTAAAACGCAAAACCGAATTGTCATGACCGGCACGCCGGTTGAAAACCGTCTATCGGACCTGTGGTCCCTGTTCGATTTTGTCAATCCGGGGCTTCTGGGCAACAAGAATGAGTTCGGAAAATTCACCAAAACATTGAAACACAGCCCAAACGGATACAAAAGGCTCCGGACCGTGGTGAGCCCCTATATTCTCAGGCGGCTGAAAACGGATAAGACCGTGATTTCCGATCTGCCCGACAAGGTGGAAA
>JAFDDL010000143.1 GCA_019310865.1 Deltaproteobacteria bacterium
AAATCCAATTATATTACATCGAAAAAATTGAACCGATTAAACAGCAATGGATTGTGATGGTGCGGTAAAAACACGAATAGGGGAAACTATGGGAATACATCGACCTCATCTGAAAGTAGTTAGGGAACTTGTACAACGTATTTATTCAGGAGAATTGAAACCCGGTGATAAACTGCCGGCTTTGACAGAACTCATCGAAAATATGGGTGTCGATCAAGCCTCGACACGGATCGCTCTTAAACAATTGGAAACAATGGGAGTGCTTGAAGTCAGAAGAAGCAAAGGGGGCTATGTAAAAGATTTCCAAAAACATGCAAAAATTGACTTTCTCGCAACGCTCTTTGAAAATGGGGAAGAAGAGGATGGCGAAAAATTCAGAGTCGACCCATATTTAGTTGATGAGATTTTCGAGTTTTGGATCATGCTTAATCCAGAAATCATAAGGATGTCATGCCTGAAATACACACCGAGATCTATGAAGGCTCAACTGAATATTATTAATGAAGAGCTGGAAAACCTCGGTAACGTTGAAAAGATTGTCGAGCTTGAAATTCTCTCTCTTGAACTGGCTGTTCAATTAGTTGATAACATTATGCTCACCATGCTAATGAACAGCCTTCGTCCTGTGCGGGTAAAGCTCCTGGAGTTCTTAGCCCGTAGTATTGATCCTGAGGTTTGGAAAGAATTTCTTCTCATGAGAAAAGACATGATGAAAAAGTTATTAATCAACGCGCCCACCGATATGGACGACTATTTAAACAAGTTCCGTACAGCACTCAAGGCGCATCACATGGTACTTCGTAAATCGATTGTAGAAGGAGACTCTTTTTAATGTCCTTCCCATTTCCTCGAAGAAACTTGGTAATGGGCTACCAACTCATTCATAATATCAATAAAATTTCTATGCTTTCTCCTTTTTATCTAACTCTGCCCTAATCTCTTTATAGCGCTCGACAGTTATGGGGAAGAACAACGCCGCGGTTAGAGCTATTAGAACAAACACAAGCGGGGCGAAAGTCATTAACATCCTTATCGTCTGCAGTGTGACATCTGTTTGGGGAATATTAGGCACGTAGCCGGAGATCTGAAGGGTCACTCCCAAGAGGAATAATGCAAAGGAAGCCGCACCTTTCTCGATAAAGTACAGAATACCAGCATACAAACCATCGTTTCTTTCCCCGGTTTTAACCTCGCTATCATCCATAACATCGGGAAACATCGCCCAAGAGAAAATATGGGCCCCCCCGTAACCAACACCCATCAGCGCACCCAACGCAATGACAAAGGCAAACGGCGTGGTTGGAGTTAGTACCATATAAAATAATTGGGGAACCGCCCACATCAAAAGCCCGATAATGGCGGTCTTTTTCTTCCCGATTCTTTTTGTGAGAAAACTCCACATCGGTAAACCAAGAATGCTCGTAGAAACAACCGCAACAAAAACGAATGGCATCAGTGGTTCGTTTAAGAGCCAGTATTTCATGTAGTAGACGGTGAAACTTTCGATCACTGCGACCGCCGACCAACTCCCAACAAACAAAAATAAAAGGGTAACAAAAGCGCGGCTTTTGACTGCGTATTTGAAGGCATCAATTAAAGATGCCCATCCCTGCTTAGCGGGCCTATCAATATCACGCTCCTTAATTGTTCCAAAAATAATAAAAGGAATAAGTGCCACGAGAATAGCAGCCGGAGCGGTTGCCACAACGAAACCGAGTGCCTTGTCGGCATAGCTGTCGATAATCATTTTAGGCAAAACGGCCGTGAGCAGACCAAAGAAAGAGGCAAAGAATTGCCTGAAAAGGGTAATGCTGGTCCTTTCGGTGTAGTCATCGGTCATCTCGGGAAACAAACTAATGTAGGGAATATGGTAACAAGTGATGCAAGTCAGGTAACACAGGTAAGGAACGGTGTAAAAAAGCATCTTCATAGCCTGACTCTCTACCGGATAGGGAACCCACATTAAAAAGAAACAAAGCCCAAGGGGAATGGCCGAAAAAAGAATAAACGGCCTTCTTCGCCCCCAGCGCGTGTGTGTTCGATCACTAAGAATTCCCAGCAAAGGGTCGGTGAAGGCGTCCAAGATCCCTCCTATCATTAACACCGTACCCGCAAAGCCAGGCTCAAGCCCGACGACATCAGTCAGAAAATACAAGAAAAGCAGAGTCTTTATGACTCTAGATATGACATTAGGACTTTCGCCCAGGCCATAGAAAAATTTTGTTCGAAATTTCAGTTTCATATTTCCTCCATCAACCATTCTAATTAATATAATATATAGAATCAAGTTGCGCCAACAAATTCATTTCGCAGCTTAAAACGTATACGAAGAGGCGAAAAAAATAAATAAAAACAGGTATAAATATATATAAATATAGCATAGTATTATAATATGTCAAGAAAATTCGCAGCCTCTGGTATATTTCGCTATTGGTACCAGTCTCACCCTAAAATAGGTCGACAACAATATCGAAATTCACCAGGGGCAAAACGTCGCAATTTTACATTAAACCGTTTGTTTTCTATTGGTTATGCCAGATATTAAGATATGTTTGAAGATGGTAAAAAAATAATGAAATACGAAGACTGGAAATCAGAAATGGTCAGGATTGTATACATGTCAACAACAATTATTCTGCCCGGTTACTCTTTTGACTCTGAATTAGCGCTTCAATGATATCCGGGGATAATTCATCTGGAAGTCCCGAAGTAATAGTGATATCAAGCAGGCCTTCTATTCGTTTTTCCACTGGACTCATCACGGGGAGTGACGTATCAGGCTTATCCAGATAGAAATAACTGCAACAGGAAAAGTCGTCTTCTCTCTCGAGGTAAGGAGGATATTCAATTGGCCTCCCCATCCTTTCCTGGCTTTCGGATTTTCCGGGCTGGCCCAGCGGGTTTTCATTCCATTTCCTTTTTTAAAAAGATCATTCATATTGATTGTTTTCATGTTAGCACAATTGCCGCCAGCAATGACATGCCATGCTTTATGCAGGTCTCATCCACATTGAATTGTGGATGATGCGGGGCATGGACGATGCCTTTTTCCGGGTTGCCGGCGCCGAGCCATAAAAAGCAACCCGGAACCTGTTGGGCATAATAGCTGAAGTCCTCACCTCCCATGGAAGGCGGGACGGGGTGTTGCACACCGGTTTCCCCGAACAAGTTCTGCGCAATGGGGATGACCCTTGAAACACATCGGTCATCATTGACGGTGACCGGATACCCGTCGGTGTAGGTCAGTTCATAGGTGGCGTCGTTGGCGGACGTAATTCCCGCCAGAAGATCTTCCAATTTTTGCCTCACCGATTGCTGGACTTCTTTGCGAAGCGTGCGAACCGTACCGGCCAGTTCCGCACGATCGGGAATGATATTGTAACTAGTGCCGGCATTGAATTGGGTGACGCTGATGACAGCGGAGTCGAGGGGGTCGGTCGAGCGCGAAACGATGGTTTGCAGCTGCGTGACGTATTGGGACCCGATAATCACCGGATCGATGCAGCGATGGGGCATGGCGCCATGGCCGCCTTTACCGTAAATCGTGATATTGAAAAAATCCGCCTGGGCCATTGCCGGTCCGGCGGCGATACCGATTTGACCGGCAGGTATGATTGGAAAGACGTGCAGGCCATAGATTTCATCGACACCGTCCAGGGCGCCGTCTTCAATCATGCCAAGCGCACCGCCCGGCGGCTGCTCCTCGTTTGGCTGGAAGATGAACCGGACATTGACTTTCAGGCGGTCTTTGAGCTGCCATAAAACCCTGGCTGTGCCGATCAGGTTTGCCGTATGCACATCATGGCCGCATGTATGGGCCCGGCCATCGATTGTGGACCGGTAGGGGAGATCGGATTGCTCGGTCATGGGAAGCGCATCCATGTCCGCGCGAAGGGCGATGCGCCGGGTTGCGCCCGCAACGTTGAGGTCACCCATCACGCCGATTTTGCCAATATGGCGCCGGACCGTGATGCCGGTTTTTTCCAGCTCCGTGGCGGCAATTTCCGATGTTCGCTCCCCCTCGAACTTGATTTCAGGATGCATGTGAATGTCGCGTCGAATGGCGACAATGTCATCATATTCGCTCCGGCATCGGTTTCCGATTTCTTTCAATAATTCATTCATGCTTGCGCTCCATTGATTTGTTTGATCCTTATCAACGCTCTGTTTTATCGATATCATAGAGGAAAACACAGTCAACAAGCCTTTTTCGGGTAGTCCTCGACCTTGAAGTTCCATCGGTTTGGGTATATTGTCTATAGCCTGCCAGGCAGGCCCTGGTGCAATTGGAAACGATCTGACACGCCTTGGGGTAATGTGGACATTCATGCATAACAATATGGAATTTGACTCATTTCAATGGCAACAGGGAACCTGGTGTCCGGTTGCCGACGCCAACATTGAAGCGCAATTGATTATCACATCTGACTGGGCTCCCATCCGAGCCTTTGGGCCGATCATAGCCAATAATCCGTTGGCGGTGTATGGGGATGTGATCGACGTGTTGCGCCAGGGCGATCTATGTGTGACGAACCTTGAAAGCCCCCTTTCCGACCGAGGCGTACCGGTCAGCAAAAGTGGCTCTGTTTTCAAGGGGTTGTCGGCTCATATTAAAGGACTTTCTGAGGTCCCATTCGGCGTGGTTACCCTGGGTAATAACCATGTTTTCGATTACGGCCTGGACGCATTTTACGATACCCTGGACCTGATGAAAACCAACGGCATTGGTACGGTGGGGGCCGGGGAGACCCCGGAATCGGCGCATCAACCGTTAACCATCGATGTGAAGGGAATTCGGGTCGGCATCGTCAATTTCAGCGAGGGCGAGGATCAAACAACGGCCGTTGACGGGCCCGGCGTTTTCGGCTGGGATGTGGATCGGGTTGTCCAACAGGTTCAAACCCTTCGGTCGTCTGCCGACATTGTACTGGTCATTAGTCATTGTGGTGTTGAATACATTCCCGTCCCGCCACCCTATGTGGCATCTGCTTTTGAAAGGATTGCCTCAGCCGGGGCGGATCTGGTGATCGGCCACCACCCCCATGTTCCCCAAGGCATTCGAATCGTCAACAATACGCCCATCTGCTACAGCTTGGGCAATTTCGTCTTTTACCAGGAGACTGATCTGCTGTTTCGGAAAATCGGTTATTTGGTTAAGGTTGGTCTGTCGGAAAAATCGATCGCCCGCATGGAGATCGTCCCCTACCGGATCCAGCCGGATTGTCTGTCGCTGCTGAAGGGGGATGAGAAAACTTGGTTCTTCAATGTTTTAAAGGAGATTTCCGCCCCCTTGACGGGTCCGAACACCATTGAGGCAGCCTGGCATGGGTTTTTATGCCGGTATGGCGTACGGGGATTCAAAGATGAAATTCAAATGATCTTAGACCAGCTTACCAAAAATCCCCGAAAGGGGGCTGCCATGTTCAGAAATCGAATCGCCACCATGCAGCATCGTCAGCACTGGATGGATGCCATGACCCGCATCATTGAGGGCCGGCTTGACAAATGCCCCGGGTGGGCCTCCGAGCTCGTCGAACGGTGGGGCACTCGTAAAATTGATGATAACTGGTAACATTTGAACATGTTGATCCCTGATTTTAAGAAAGAAAAACTATCCATCGTTATGATCGATTCCGGTCTGGGGGGGCTCTCCATATGCGCGGATATCGCTGAACGGATGAAGCAGGATTCCGCCTTTGAGAAAGTTTTCATCACCTATTATAACGCGTGGCCGGCGCAGAACCTTGGATACAATAAACTTGCCTCAACCGAACAGAGGGTGTGCGTATTTGACAATGCCCTTGCCGGTGCCAAAGCATTCCACCCGGATTTAATTCTCGTGGCCTGCAACACGCTGTCCGTTCTCTATCCCCAAACCCAATTCAGCCGAAACGAGCAGTTACCCGTTATGGGAATTGTCGATTTTGGCGTGGCATTGATTCTGCGGCATCTGAATGATGCGCCCAACGGGCAGGTCATCATCTTCGGTACGCTCACCACCATTGAAACCGGAACGCACAAGGCATTGCTAATGGCCAATGGCATTGCATCGGATCGGATCGTTTTGCAGGCGTGTGACCAGCTGGCGACCGCTATTGAAGATGGGCCGGACACCCCGGTGGTCAACGGTATGATCCAGCGGTTTGTCGGCGAGGCGGTATCAAAGCTATCTGATCCAAAGGCTCCCGTGTTTGCGGCGCTATGTTGCACCCATTATGGTTACAGCCGGGCCGCTTTCGAACGCGAGCTGGGAACCCATTTGACCGCGGCTGCCGTACTGAATCCCAATGCGGCCATGGCGACCAGCCTGTTTTCGGGAAAGGGATCTTCATCCGGTGGGGCGACGAAAGTCGATCTGGATGTGGTGTCACGAATCGTCTGGTCACCGGAAAAGCTCACCGTCATTGCCGACGCCATTGCCCCCAAATCATCGGCAACGGTCGAAGCGTTGAAAAATTACCGGCATCTGCCGGATTTGTTCGATATCGATGCATGTATTGCCCCGGGAGGCGCGGCTGATGGCCATACCCTATGACCGGAACCTGGTGGACTGGTTCCTCCGGGAAAAGCAAGTGCGCGGTACACATGCTTCGGGGGGATTTGCCTATGATCTTACTCTAAAGGTGCCCTCTCTTGTAACGGCTATTCATGCTGGAAATCGCATCCGGGATGAGCTGCAGCCTTTGATATGCCTGCCGGACGATCAGCGGCATTTTGAAGAGGATACGGCAACCGATGCAATCATTCAAGATTGCCCCAGCACTATCTATGCCCTTGATTCCCGTGCGGAATACGACCTGAACAGACCGGAAGACGTTGCCATTCCACTGACGCCGGAGCAGTTCTGGGGGATACCGGTCTACCAGCATCCACCCACGGAGCGCATGAACCGGGTCACCATGGCCAAATACCATGCCTTTTATGAATTTATTACCAGTTATATACAGGCCGTGATTGTAAAATTCGGCGCCTGTTTTGTCTATGACATACATTCATACAACGTCACCCGGCAGGTGGAAAAAGGATTCGATTCACCGCCGCTGTTCAACCTGGGAACAGCTTTGCTGGATCGCGATAAATGGGCGGCGCCCATTGAATCGTGGTTGGATCAGCTCAAACGGGTGCAACTCCCCAACTTGTCGACTACCGTGGCGGAAAATGAAGTGTTTAAAGGCCGGGCTGAATTTTGCCGGCGGCTCAGCGGCTGGGACCCCAACATCCTGGTGCTGCCCACGGAAATAGCCAAGGTCTATATGGACGAGCGGACAGGCGTGCTCCACCCACCGGCCATTGCAGCCCTGAAAACGGGGATTGCGGCCGCGATTCACCGCCACATCACGTTTTTTTTCTAATGCGAATTTAATCGGATATACCACTCGCCTTTACACGAAACCGCACATATTTTCTCTAAATTTTTCCAAATTGATAAACATACATTCCGGCGTAAGGTAATAATGCTCGATTCGACACCCCGTCCTGACGATATTTATTTCGGAAATCGCTAAAGATATTAATAAATTCTGCCGATATTTTTTTTAAATCGTTTCTACCACGGCGCCGCCCGGTTTTTAGATGGATTTGAACGGGCGGCGCCGACAACTGATTGATGAAAGAGACGGGTAACATAATGAAGAAGGAATCACTTATCGGTTTGATTCCGGGCCTGGGTTTGCAGTGGAGGTTTGTTAATTAAAAGGAGGTTAAATTCATGAAATCTGTCGTCGTCGTTCCAACTGCGGGCGTGCATTTTCAGAAAATTTTTTGGTTCCCGCTCATGTTGCTCTTATTGCTGTACCCGACGTTCACGCAAGCGTCTACCCCGGACCGGAATGCCACTGTCGATCTCACCGATCTGAGCATCGAGGAACTCTTCAATATCGAGATTGTTTCCGTATCGAAAAAAACCCAAAAACTTTCCGACACATCCGCTGCGGTGTATGTGATCACCCAGGAGGATCTGAAACGATCGGGTGTACAAAGCATTCCGGACGCCCTGCGCATGGTTCCGGGCGTTCAGGTTGCCCGGATCGATTCCAACAAATGGGCCATCAGCGCCAGAGGATTTAATGGAAGGTTCGCCAACAAATTGCTGGTACTGATCGATGGTCGGACGGTGTATTCCCCCCTTTTCTCCGGGGTTTTCTGGGGAATCCAGGACACCATGCTGGAAGACATAGATCGGATTGAAGTGATCCGGGGTCCGGGTGCGACCATTTGGGGGGCCAATGCCGT
>JAFDDL010000144.1 GCA_019310865.1 Deltaproteobacteria bacterium
ATGTCAGACCCAAACACTTTTCTTATACGAGCTATAATGTGCCCTGCACGAGAGGGGTATGGGACAGGGCGCTAAAAAACCATCTGAATACCCCGATGAACGGCTGGCCTCGCTGGAGTGGAATACCCAAAACACCTGAAGGAAATAAAATATTTAAAGATCTTCATCTTCAAAAAAACACGCTTTCAGGAGTAATCCCTCTATAAGTGGTTTCAAAACCACTTCTAACCAAATAACGGGGAATGAAATAGGAAACCGTATAATGTTAACAGATAGAAATTGCAGCATTTTTTAACAAACAATTCTTTGGAGGAATAAAATGAGTGAAGAAATTTTGGAGAAACTCAGAAATGCCATATTGACATTTGACAATAAGGGAGCAGCCGCCTTCTCCCAGGAGGCGATTGATGCTCAGATTGACCCAATGATTGTCATGGATGCCTTAATCAAGGCTGTTCAAATCGTGGGGGATGCATTTGGCGCCGGCAAAATGTTTCTTCCCGAACTGGTGGGTGCTGCTGATGCGTTACAAGCTGCTACCCCTATCGTTGAAGCGGAGATTGAAAAAAAAGGCCATAAGAGGGAATCTTTGGGAACAATAGTAATCGGAACGGTCGCCGGAGATATGCATACAATTGGTAAATCCATGGTAACCTCCTTACTTGCGGCCGAAGGATTCGAAGTCCATGATATTGGAATCAATGTTCCGAGCGAAAAATTTATAGAAGCCGTCAAAGAACACCAACCTGAGATCCTGGGAATGTCTGCGCTTCTATCGACAACAGCGCCGGAGTGCAAACACGTCATTGATCAACTAAATGGGGTTGGCCTCAGAGACGGTGTGAAAGTCATGGTTGGCGGCGGCGCCATGACAGCTGAATTCGCCAAGGGCATTGGCGCTGACGGATATGAGCCCACAGCTCCGGCTGCCGTCAAGTTAGCCCACAGGCTTTTGCAACGATAGGGTAAACATATAAGAAGTTCGATATGAACACACAACAAATCAGCGCGCTCAAGCCGCACGGAGACGGCCACCAATTCGTATTTTACGGAGATTGCGCATCCGGGATCCCCGGGCAACTGTGGGGGCGTAACTTCGCTCAAGTCAATAATGTCCTTCAGCGGCTGTATCCGGAACCTGAATTCATCGTTTTCCTCGGTGATCACATCCTGGGATCGTTCGCAGAGACCCACGCTGAGCCTCTCGGTATCGAGAAGCAGTGGTGGGATATCAAGAAACAGTGGCATCACTGGCTTAACAAAGAGATGGACTGGCTCGACTCCAATCGGGTCCCAGTTTATCACGTTACCAGCAACCACGACACGTATGACGAAGCCTCGGAGCGTGTGTGGCGCGAGGTGTTTCCGGGCATTCCGCACAACGGACCACCCGATCAGAAGGGGTTGAGCTACTGGGTGCGACGGGGTGACCTGTTGCTCGTGGTTGTGAACACAAATTTTTCCGGCCTTGGTGGAAATGGTCATGTCGAATGCTCGTGGCTCGACAGCACGCTGACCGCTCAGGCCGATGCTCGCTACAAGATTGTCGCCGGCCACGTCCCCGCTTTCCCGGTAAATGGATACGATGAGCGCCCCAGGTGGTGTATTGCCAAAGGCGAGGCAGAAGATTTCTGGTCGGTTTTGACCCGCCATCGCGTCATCGCCTATCTATGCTCGCACATTATTGCGTTTGACGTGCAGGAGCACCAAGGTGTCCTTCAGGTCTGTTCCGGTGGTGCGGGGACAAACTTTGGCCCAGGCGGGACGGGCGAGGGCCAATTCATGGGCGAAGGTGAATACCATCACTTTGTACAAGCTGCCCTCGATGAGAATGAGTTTCGCCTGCAGACGGTTGATAAAGACGGATGCGTCAGAGAGCGCTTCACTTTGAAAAACTATCACGCTGTTGGCGGTCAGTTTGAGCGCCTTGATCGGTGATTATGCCTGGAATTTCATATTCAATACGCCCATTTTTCCATACTGGAATTTTATATTTATTTTTTCTTGCATTTTCCGCGACCTTTGCAGCGGCTCGCTCTAAGGCCTTTAGCCCCAACAACGCATACTTATTGTGCTTTTTCATTCTTATCGCTCCGATTCATCAAGGATAACCGGCTGGTTTCCAGAAGTGTCAAACACAATCCATGAATCAGCCAGAGGTTTGTATATCTGTTGAAAATTGATCCAACTTCGTTCAAATCGACGTATAATATCCTGCTCAGGGACATTATGGCCACCTTGGGAAACTCTCAGCTTCACACGTTCGATTGCGAATTCCACTGTTGGGACCTTGAGATAATAAATTATGACTTCATATTGTTTCGTCTTCCATTTTCTTATTTTATTGATATATCCCTTGCCGCTAAGAGTTGTTTCAAAAGCAAACGATTCACTCTTTTTAACGCATTCATTAATATTCTGAATCATTAATCTTCCTGCTTCGATGGCCATTTTGTTTGGTTGGAAAGGAGATAAGCCCTGAGCGATCAAATCTGCATTTATGAAGTTCAGACATTCGGCCTCAACTGGAAGGAATTCATTAGCAAATGTTGTTTTCCCTGCACCGTTCGGTCCAGCTATGATATAACATTTATTTTTCAACGTACTATATTCCTATTTACCTTCATGTTGCCTTCTCCAAATTGGAGTATGGCAAAAGGGCCGTTGTGCGTCAATAACAATGTTGATACAGGATGTTGTCGACTTAAGATGATCAAATGTTGTAATTGTCCAAAGGGCGTGATAACGAAATAATGGTGATAGTGTCCTTGATAATATATCACCTGAAGGTCGAGAGGTTCTAAGAAAAATGGCCTAAGGGCTCGCGCATAAATAACTTCACATTTTATGTGTCGATGCATCCCATCCGGCGGCGTTACGAAAATACAGAATATCCTGATATCCTTTAATTTTCGTGCCTTGCCAGCTGGGCGCCTCAACACCTAAAATTGTGAATTAATTTCCGGAGTCTTCGCTTTCCTGCGCGAACCCTAAGCAGCCGACAGCAGACCTTACAGGAATACTATCGGGTACCGGCCTATTCGGAATCCCAACAACTATCTGGAACCTGCCGCTGATATAGGAGTCCAATCATGAGTGATGAAACCATTCGTCTTCTCCCGCAATTTATAAATGATATAAACCTGACACAGCCGGAATTCAGTTCCAGTGACCGGATTTGGCGGTTTCCGATGCGGTTTGGGCCTACCCCCAAAGACTGGACGATGGTTCATGTAACCCTTTATGAGGATACTTATTACTGCTTCTGGACGGAGTGGGACCTTTCCCTGGAATTAAGTACCAAGGGAAAAATCAAAAAACCTGCTTTTTGGGGTTTAAGCGATGGAGACTCGGAAAAATTTTCATATATGCTGACGGGGTTCACCCGGGTTGCCAAACGGATCACCAAGGACTGGCTGCGCGTTTACAGGGAAACGCTGAGAGATTTACCCCTCGATATGCGATATGGGACCCTACCGAAAGGAGTTGTCTGGAATTACTATCCGGATTGGTACCGAGTGGATATCGATTTGGGCAAGGGGAAAACCGCCCGGTTTGCCGGGTATGTCCGGGCCGGTAAGTTTCGGAGCGATTATGCCGGCCATCACCGTGAAATGGACCTATCGCTTTTTATGAAGTATTGCAAGGTTGCGTATACAGCCAACTTTCGCCGGTTAAGGAGATCCATTGAAAAGGATATGTCCGGGCTGGAAATGTATAAGCGGCTTGCGGATGGGCGGCATGAGGGATTGGTTGATCTGCCGCCGGAATCATCGGATGCGTTTGATCAGTGGTATCATTCCGGGCGGGGCGGGGGCCACCCCTGGGAGGTCTACCGGGGTGGTAATACGACCCATATAGATTTAGGGGTCACTAAAAAGACAGACGGTTGGTCCGTATTTTTACGTGGGTCGAGTACGTCCCGGATGGCGGAAACGATAAAAATTGCCCTGGCGCTGGCAAAAGAGGGGTTGCCGGTTGAGATTCATGATGCGGAAGAATTGAGATCAAGATTATTGGGCATGGATAATATGGGGGTTATCCCCAAATTTACTATAAATCATCGCGATTCTCAGAACTTTGAAAAAGAGGATAGGGTGTTTGACTGCGCCCACCTCCACGATTTCAGCAGGAAGAATAGGGTCCTGCCGTTTATCAGCTGGAAGCCCGTCGATCCTCTCCGGCCGAGAATAGTATGATTTTGTCAGTATAAAAAACCGAAAAGCCATAACGGGATTTTTTCCCCGAAACCATATTCGATTCCGTCGGACGCGATATAGGCATCGGATAGCGATCTTATCTGTTTGTTTGTTTTGCCCTTTCCGCCAATTTCAAAAGTGAATTTGTCTTCAACCAAAAAGTCACCGGATTTCGAAAGTGTTATGGCTGAGTCGACGAGGTTTCGGTTCATTGTATAATTGTTCAAGATTTGATTGACAAAAAACGCTTCCCGGATTGTTCCGGGATTCACATTATTTGATAATATATAGGCCAGATTTGTGTTTTCCAGGTATATCTTCTCTGTTTTATTTAAAATTCGATAGCCGCTTCCTTCCATTCTGACAATGTTAAAAATGCGAGCATCCTTCAAATACTCAAGGTATTCGTAGACAACATGCCGTGAAGTGCCGATCATTGATGCGAGTTTTTGTATATTCAATTCCGAGGGTACTGAAACCGCGAACAAAAACGATCCTCGTTGTTAAATCGGCATTTCATTTTTATACGGTCTTCAAAGCCCTTACCACCGAGATGATATACATTGCAACGCCGGGTGTTGCCAATCCGAACTTTTCGAGTCTGCCGTATAAAAAAGCTGATTTGAGCAAATGGCCCTTTCAGAATGAATAACATCACCTTGCCATTGAAGTAACCCCACTTTATTATCAGAGCCAGGCAAACTAATAGTCGGTCGAAAAATTAATTCTTGATCCGAATTGATAAAATCGTTAAAAAAATATAACAAGGCAGATGTATATATATACTAATAAACTAAAATAACAATTGGTTAGGCTTTAATTGTACAAATAGAAGCGATTTCTCTATCATCCATCTGATCTAGGATATTATAATCGGTAATCCAAAAAAAATACAATATTTCAAAAAAAAACCTTGACAGACTGGGATAATTTTCGTAAACTTCGACTATCAGTCAAATAAATAATCATAACAATAAATTTGAATTGTTAAACAAATATAATCACCATAACACAATATCGCTTGAAAATTCGATTGGGTGCTTCAAGTGGGCCAAACCGATCTGATCCTCAAATCCTATTATGTTCCGATGCCTGACGGCGTCCGCCTGGCGGTTAGTGTGTGGCTGCCGAATCGGGATGAAACTTTGGCCCCACGCCCGGCTGTGAAACGCCTGAAATTACCATAGAGCGAAATAGTCTTCATACCTCTTTCATCGATCTTCCGGTGATACCGGTCAATAGAGAAATTATGTAAAATCTGTAGGGCTTGATTTAGGGAAACGATTATCAGAAACAATATTAACACAGGGGGAATTATGAAATCATTGGCAATTGTAGCATTGGCTAACATGATCGGAATTGGTGGGCTGTTTGCTGACACCACATGGGCCGAGGAAGCGGAGTACGATGACTATATGCTTGAAGAAGTTGTCGTGTCGGCGCGAAAGCAGGATGAAAACCTTCAAGATGTACCCATATCCATCACCGCGATCAATAGCGAAGTGTTGGAGCAACAAAATGTATCCCTGCTGGATGAAGCGATGTTCACCATGCCGAATGTGATGACAACCGGTGGGGGGCAGTACAACAAATTATTTGACATCCTCGCCGCCCTGAAGAGACGGGGATTCCTATACGGCAAAAGCCGCCAGAAGCGGTAATGGGTCCCCCTTTCCTCCTGGTTCCTGCTTCAAGGCGATGGTACTATAGTTTATTTAAAAACAATTTCGCCATAATGTTTAGAAAGTTATAAGGCGTGGTGATTTTGGTGCTTTTGAATTTTTTAAAGGAAAAATGCTTGATGTTGCCAGTTACCAGGTAGTCGGCCTGCGCTGCCTGGGCGCATTCGAGAAACTTGTTGTCCTCTGGATCGGCCTTTATAATCTTTACGGATTCGCGGGGTTCGACCCAGAGGGCTTTTTTTTCTATCTCTTGCAAAAACTGTTTGACTTTGGCCTGGTTGAGGCTCTTGAATTTGTTTCTTTTTAACACGCCTTTGTATTCGGCCAGGATTTCCGAGCTGAGGCATAAAATAACCCGGCCATCAAGGATCAATGATACGATGATAGCCGGGTTGCTGTCAGGTTTCAGGAGCGCCGAGATCAAGACATTTGTATCTAAGACGATTCTGAGCATAAGAGGACTTTATTTTTTTGATTTTCGATACGCTTGGATTTCGGCATCGATCTCGCTGCTATCGAGCTTATGCAGACCGGCCTGTTTGGCGTCCAGCTGGATTGAGGTCAGGAGCTCTGGCTGTTTGGCGATGTTTTTGATAAAGTCATTTACGCTTAAAATGACCACCTTGGGCTTTCCTCGGCGACTCACTAAAAAACGGGCATTATGTTTTTCGGCCTTTTCCATGATCTCCCCGAAGTGGGTTCGGGCGGAAAGGGCATTGATTAATTGAGTCATAGGTTGTTTTTCCATTTTGCCCTCCAGGGATCGAACTAATTAGTTTATTAGTCATTTCGTAAATAATAACAGATTCCCTTAAATTGTCAAGACTTTCTGCCTTTGCTCTTGGCAGGCAACGAGTGTGGCTCCCGAAAACGCATATACGCGGAAACCGGCTGGCAAATGCGCCTGAATATACGGCAAGCTTCGGTGGGCGGTTTCACCAACCCATAACCGATACGTTGCAATTAACCCTCAGTGGGGAGTTGCGTTACGAGGATGAAAGCTTTACAGACTCATCAAACAATCCCGATTTTGTTAAGGAGTCCGCAACACTCGTTAACGGCCGTATTGGTATTGAAAGCATCAGCGGCCGGTGGCGCCTTAGCTTCTGGGGTAAAAACATTTTTGATGAAGAATACCAGGAAGACGGAAACGATTTCTTTGGTCTTGCGCAACAGGCCTATCTTTCCAATCCGCAGACCTATGGTGTTGAGCTCAGGCTGAAATTGTAGGCGGGGCTGAAATTACATGCTGGTTTGATAACAATACCGAGATGATAGAGGTGAACACGTGATACTAAAAAAAGCAGGTTTGGGCGTATTATTATTAATAGGTCTTGTGCTAATGCTCAGTGTGGCGTCACATCTCGTTATCTCCTATCGAAAAATGGCCGACGAAAAAAAACGGGTACAGGCGTACGAGAAAACGACTTTCTCGGTTCAAGAACTCCAGCAGGACCTGGATTATTTTCAGGACCTGCTGGAGCGGGTGCATCCAAAACCGGTTTTCGAATTTCCGATAAATGATATCATACCCGAATTAATTAAACTAAGAAGCGATATACGCAAACCAATGACTCGGTTAGCGTTTTATAAACAGTTTGCCCCGGTTGCCGGCATGCTCAACGACGACCACACCAATGTCTATGCACCGGATCTGAAGTTGACGGTGCAACACAAGACGAGTGGGCTTTTTTTCCCATTTGAGGTCCACTTTATCGATAACCGGATATACATATCCAAAAACATATCCGACGAGGCGTTGATAACGATCGGTTCCGAGATTATTTCCGTTAACAGCATTTCGTCAAAGACGCTGCGGGAAACCCTGCTACCCTATTATTCGGGGACAAACGGTGCGCAGAAGCTATTTTATCTTCAGGAAGATTTCCCCAGGGCGCTTTTTTGGGTGTACGGCTTCGGTGATCGTTTTGAGCTGGTATGCCGCAATGCCGATACGGGCGAAGAAAGAACAGTGACAGTGTCTGGAAAAGCGTATGAAAAAACCAAATGCAACGCCTTTCGCTATGAGGTGCTTTCACGGGATAGCATCCTGTTTACCTACAATGTATTTGAGGATAAAGACGGGACTTTTGCATCTTTTTTAAAAGAGATGTTCACAATGGCCAAAGAGAAGAACATTGAAAACCTGATTATCGATATCCGTCAAAATGAGGGCGGCACAACTGCCTATGGCGATGATATAATTGTTTATTTAACGGAAAAACCTTTCCGGCAGCTGTCATCGGCAGCGGTGACCATCAGCAAGGAGATCAAGGCGGGCTTTCTCGATGAGGCACCCAGTTTCATCAGATGGTTTCCGGTTCAATACTTTCATCCATTTCT
>JAFDDL010000145.1 GCA_019310865.1 Deltaproteobacteria bacterium
TATGTGCCCTGTGAGGCATGCCGTGGCAAACGATTCAATGAGGCCACGCTCGAGGTGCGCTATAAAAAGCATTCCATATCCGATATACTGAATTTGTCGGTCCGTCAGGCCCTTGGACTCTTCGCCCATCACCCCAAAATCACCGCCATTTTGCAAACCCTCATGGATGTGGGACTCGGTTATATCAAACTGGGACAATCGGCCACAACCCTCTCCGGCGGTGAGGCCCAGCGTATCAAGTTAGCCCGGGAGCTATCCAAAAAAGGAACCGGGCAAACTTTATATATTCTCGACGAGCCGACAACAGGGCTGCATTTTCAAGACATTGAAATGCTGCTCAAGGTGCTGAGACGGCTGGTGATGGCCGGCAACACCGTGGTGGTTATCGAACACAACCTGGATGTGGTTAAAACCGCCGACTGGGTCATCGATTTGGGTCCCGAGGGGGGCAAACAAGGTGGACGCGTGGTGGCGGAAGGCACTCCTGAAAAGGTGGCAAAATCCCAAAACAGCTACACGGGGTATTTCCTGAAGGAAATCCTTCAGCGTCGGCAAAACGCAATCCATACCGGCTCACGAAAAAGTCGCGTCACCAGGACCTGACATGATCAGGCGGTGCATCCCGACCCGCTGCGCTTTTAAGCGATCAAATCTTCTCTAAAATTCTTGACAGTTCTGGACGAATCCATTAAATGAACTCCTTTGGTGCATCAGACCTTGATCTATGAATCTTGCTTTTCAGGGATATGCCCAGATGACGGCCGGCGGAAAAATTGTCACCGATTCGGCCCTCTAAAGCTTCGGAATTATTTGAATTTTAAATTATGGAAACGCTAATAATGAGACGTTTCGGAGATTTTAATAATGACTAACCAATTCGTCGCCCTCGAATCGGACAGCTTCAGATGGAAACGATTTTTTTGGTTAATGCTCGGCGTTCTATTTTTTGTGGTGGTTTATTGGGCCCCCCCCTGGCCAAACGCCATTGATCCCATGGGCGAACATTTTATTCTGACCCGGGAAGGCAAGGGTGCGCTGGCTATCTTTCTGCTTGCCGGCACCTGGTGGGTCTTTGAGGTATTGCCCATCGGGGTCACCAGTTTGGCCATCGGGGTTCTTCAGGTCCTTTTTCTGATTCGCCCGGCCAAAGTGGCATTTAAGGATTTCATGGATCCGTCCGTTCTGTTCATCTTCGCATCCATCACAATCGGGATCGTATTTACCAAGACCGGCCTGACAAAGCGCCTGGCCTATAAAATGTTGATCATCGTCGGTGAAAAGACCAGTATGATTTACCTGGGTTGTTTTCTCGTTACCGCCGCCCTGTCCCACATCATGGCCCATACTGCCGTGGCCGCCACCATTTATCCGCTTCTTATGGCCGTCTATAGCCTGTATGGGGAAGGCGACAAACCCACAAGGTTCGGAAAAGGGCTCTTTATTGGAATGGCTTATGTGGCGGGTGCCGGCAGTATCGTAACGCTTCTGGGAGCAGCCCGAGGCGCCGTGGCGCTGGGTTTCTACACCGATATCGTAGGTAAAAATATTTCGTTTTTCGAACTTACCTATTACATGTTCCCGGTGGGATGGATCATGGTGTTCCTCCTGTGGGGCTTTTTCATGGTGTTTTTCAAACCTGAAAAAAAGGTCATCCCGGGGTTGCGGGAAAAAGCCAGAATGCTCAATTCCGAACTGGGCGGCATCACCCGCAAAGAAATTATCGCAGCATCCATTGTGTTTTCCTGTATTCTGGTGATGTCGCTGCGTTCATTTATTCCCGTGCTGCAGCCGGTGGATAAAACAGCCATCATTCTCATCTCGACCATCTTGTTTTTCGTTACCGGAATTCTTGACATCAACGATCTGGAAACAATCCCCTGGAACATTATTTTACTGTTTGCCGGCGCCATGAGCATCGGGTTTTGCCTCTGGGAAACCGGAGCCGCCAAATGGATGGCCGTAAACTGGCTGGTGATGTTCCAGGAGGCCAACTGGTTTGTTTTCGTCATGAGCATCGCCTTTTTCGTCATGATGATGACAAACTTTATCATGAACGTGGCGGCCATTGCCATCTCACTACCGGTGGCGCTGGTAATCGCGCCCTATCTGGGAGTCGCACCTGAGGTGATTCTCTTTGCATCCCTGGTGACGGCGGGTATGCCCTTTTTGCTGCTTGTGGGAGCGGCGCCCAACGCCATTGCCTATGACTCGAAAATGTTTTCAACCGGTGAATTTTTTCTGTATGGCATTCCGGCCAGTATCATGATGATGGTGGTGGTCGCTTTGTCGACCTGGTTGATCTGGCCACTTATGGGAATGCCGGTTACCATTCAATAGAGCCGGTTTCAAAACGTTCAACTCGAAGTCTGCGCTCAGGGCTCGCGCAAAAATAACTTCACATTTTATATGCCGATCCATCCCATCTGGCGGCGTTGCAAAAATACAGAATATCCTGATATTCTTTAATTTTTGCGCCTTGCCAACTGGGCGACTCAGCATCTAAAATTGTGAATTAATTTTTGCGCGAACCCTTATCTCGGTTCAGATCAAGGCGGACGAAAAATTTAACGCATAAGAACATGCGCCATTTTTTCTGAGCAAAAATGAACCCCCCACCAAAGATAGAACCCAACTTTAACGCTTGACAGGTCATTGTTTATCCTTTAAATAGCGAGGTATAAAGGTGTAAGATATTAGTTTTGTTAGAAATATGACGCATTATTGACGCGTTGCGACCTATTTTCTTATTTCGGCATGTTCGAATTGAGTGGTATTGGAATCGCGGTTTACGGCATTGGAATCCCAGGGGGT
This sequence comes from Deltaproteobacteria bacterium, assembly GCA_019310865.1. Next base: position 2,812 of record JAFDDL010000145.1, read on the forward strand.
ATTATGCCGTTTTTTTTATTGAATATAACATAGTTACCATGCTTGATCAACACATAAAACAAACATCGACAACAAGCTGGTGGGATGGGTGCGGCAACGAGCCGGAAACCGGCGACCGGGCGTTTTATGACGCAATCCGGCAAATCGCACGACCGGTTTATCTTGTGGGAAAAGCCGGCCAACGGGCAGCATCCAACAGCGGCGTTGCGCATCTGGGAATGGACTCACCCCGCAACGAAAGCGGTAAGCCCCTGCTGGCCTACGCCCCACCGGTGATGCCCGAGGCGTTCGGCGATCCAGTGTTCAAGGCCGATCATGGCCTTCGATATGCCTACTTGGCCGGCGCCATGGCAAACGGCATCACCTCGGTCAAAATGGTTTCCAAGATGGGACGTGCCGGCATGATGGGTTTTTTCGGTGCAGCGGGCTTGGCACTGAGCGAAATCGAAAGGGCCATTCACGATCTCAAATCGTCTTTAGGCGATAATCCCTTCGGCCTGAATCTGATCCACAGCCCCTACGATCCAGCACTCGAAGCCGGCACCGTCGATATGTACCTGGCACATAACATCAGAAGAATCAGTGCGGCGGCGTTCATGGACATCACCCTGCCCCTGGTGCGTTATCGACTCGCGGGGATTCATCGCAATGGCCAGGGAGACGTCGTCTGCCCCAACCGGGTCATTGCCAAGGTTTCGCGGATCGAAGTGGCGGAAAAATTCTTTTCGCCGCCTCCGGAAAAACATTTGTCCGAGCTGTTGCGTCAGGGGATAATTACACAAGAAGCAGCCGCACTGGCGGCCAACATTCCGGTGGCCGACGACCTGACCGCCGAAGCCGATTCCGGGGGCCATACGGACAATCGCCCGGCCATTTCGCTGCTGCCGACCCTGCTGGCACTTCGCGATACGCTCAGTGAAAAGCACCACTACAAACGGCCCCTGTGCGTCGGGCTTGGCGGCGGAATCGCAACACCGGCCGCCGCTGCCGCCGCATTTGCCATGGGTGCCGCCTACGTGCTCACCGGCACCATCAATCAAGCATGCGTGGAAGCGGGCACATCGGATACGGTCCGACAAATGCTCGCCGAAGCACGCCAGGCCGATGTCATCATGGCACCGGCCGCCGACATGTTCGAGATGGGCATCAAGGTCCAGGTCCTCAAACGGGGCACCATGTTTCCCCTCCGGGCGGCGAAACTCTATGAGCTCTATTGCAGCTGCGATAGCGTCGATCAAATTCCGGCGTCCCATCGAGCCGTTCTGGAGCGAGATTATTTTCGACAATCCATCGATTCAGAGTGGGAGCAGACCCGACAGTTTTTCGACATTCGCGATCCGAAACAACTCGACCGAGCAGCATCAGACGAAAAGCATAAACTGGCCTTGCTCTTTCGCTCTTACCTGGGGCAGTCATCCATGTGGGCCAAGTCGGGAGACCCGTCACGTAAAATCGACTACCAGATCTGGTGCGGGCCCGCCATCGGCGCGTTTAATGAGTGGACATCGGGCAGCTTTCTGGAAAAACCGGAAAACCGCCGTGTCGTCACCGTAGCCATGAACCTGCTGGCCGGCGCCTCGGTGATCACCCGAAACAACTGGCTCACTGCCCAGGGGATAACCCTGCCGCCCAAGGCGCACCGGTTCGCCCCCATGCCCCTTGAGGATTTGCAATGCCTGCTGGAACAATGATTTGATTAGGAGTTTGACCATGTCAGCAAATACCCCCAAAGACACCCCCGTCGCCATCATCGGCATGGGCTGTTTTTTTGCAGGATCAGACGATCTAAAAGGCTACTGGCGCCTTTTGCTCAACGGTGAAGATGCCATATCCGAGGTACCCGATACCCATTGGTCCGTGGATGATTACTACCACCAGGATCCCAAAACGCCGGACCATGTTTATTGCCGCCGGGGCGGCTTTTTATCACCAATGGAATTCGATCCCACCGAATTCGGCATCCCACCCAATGTGATGGAGGCCACGGACACCTCACAGCTTCTTGCATTGGTGGCATCCAAAATGGCCCTTCAAGACGCGGGGTACCTGAATGGGAAATCCTTTGACCGGGATCGAACCAGCGTGATTCTCGGCGCCACGGGAACCCAGGAGCTGGCCATCTCCCTGGGTGCGCGGCTGGGCCACCCCCATTGGCGCCGGGCCCTGGCCGATGCGGGCGTGCCTGCAGACACAGCTCAACAGGTCATTTCCAACATCTCCGACGCCTACGTGCCATGGCAGGAAAGCTCCTTTCCCGGTCTGCTGGGCAATGTCATTGCCGGTAGAATATGCAACCGCCTCGATCTGGGGGGAACCAACTGCGTCGTCGATGCCGCCTGCGCCTCCTCTTTAAGCGCCATTCACCTGGCCCTGCTGGAGCTGGAAACCGGTCGATCCGACATGGTGCTCACCGGCGGTGTGGATCTGCTCAACGACATCTTCATGCACATGTGCTTTACGAAAACCCAGGTTCTCTCCTTTACCGAAGATATCCGGCCGTTTTCCAAGGATGCCGACGGCACCCTGCTCGGCGAGGGTGTGGGAATTCTGGCAATGAAGCGTCTTTCCGATGCGGAGCGCGACCACGACCGGATCTATGCCGTGATCCGTTCGCTGGGATCTGCCAGCGACGGCCGTTCCCAGAGTATCTATGCCCCCCGAAGCGAAGGACAGGAAAAGGCCCTGCGCCGGGCATACGACAAGGCGGGTGTGGATCCAAACACCGTCGAACTCATCGAAGCCCACGGCACCGGAACCCGGGTGGGCGACGAAGTGGAGTTCCAGACCCTCAGGCGTTTTTTTGGGGAAACCTCCCGGAACGGCCATCGATGTGCGCTGGGATCCGTCAAATCGATGATCGGCCATGCCAAGGCGGCGGCCGGTTCGGCCGGACTCATCAAGACGACCCTGGCCCTGCACCATAAAGTACTGCCCCCGACGTTGAAAGCCGAATCTCCGGATCCCAAGCTCGGTATTGAGGACAGTCCCTTTTACCTCAATGGAAGCAGCCGGCCCTGGTTTTCGAAAACCGTCCATCCGCGGCGGGCCGGGCTGAGCGCCTTTGGATTCGGTGGCAGCAATTTCCACATGGTTCTGGAAGAGTATCGACCGAGCAAGCCGGAGGTGTCCTGGGACGCTTCGGTGCAAATCTACGCCATCAGTAAAGATACGCCCCAGGCGCTAACGGCGGCGCTGTCCGATCTGGAAACCGAACTCATCGCCGGCCTGCCCTATGCGAAGTTTTCCCATTTGGCGACCCAAAGCCGAGTCGCATTTTCCGAGACCGCCACCCATCGATTGCTTCTGGTGGTTGAGCGCTCCCAATACGATGAACAAAAGATGCAAAAGCATATCGCCGAAATCAAAACCGCCCTCAAAGACGGCGATGACGGCGCATGGAAAAATATCGGCCGAACTTTCTATGGATCCGGTAAATCCGAAGGCAAAGTGGCATTTTTGTTTCCCGGCCAGGGCAGCCAGTACATCAATATGGCAAAAGATGCGGTCTGTCGATTTCCCGAAGCCTTCGAAACAGTTGAAACGGCAAGCCGGGCGTTTTCAAGCCAATCGGGCAACGCCGAGGCCTTAGCGAACCTGATCTATCCCATCCCCACACATACCGAGGGATCACTTGAAGCTGCCGAAGGAAAACTGCGCCAAACCGAGCACGCCCAGCCGGCCATTGGAACCGTAGGCCTTGCCATGGCCAAAATTCTGGATCGTTTCGGCGTGCGGCCGGATCTGTGCTGCGGGCATAGTTTCGGTGAACTGACCGCCCTGTGTGCCGCCGGATGGATAGACGAGGAGACGTTCAATACCCTTGCCGCCACCCGGGGCCGATGCATGGCAGCGGGCAGGGATGACAAAACAGACACCGGCACCATGCTGGCAGTGATGGGTCCCATCAAGGATTTGGAAAAGCGCCTTTCCAGTGCCGATTTGCCGGTGGTTATGGCAAACCGAAACAGCCCCGATCAGGGGGTGCTTTCCGGCAGCTGCCAGGCCATTGAAACAGTCGAAAAAAGATGCAAGGCTTGGGGTTTTCGAACCCGGCGCCTTGCCGTATCCGCAGCATTTCACAGCCCGTTCATGGAAAAAGCCCAGCAGCCCTTTGCCCATGCGCTGGCTGCCGCCACGATATCGCCGACAACCATTCCGGTTCTTGCCAACGTAACCGGAGACGCCTATCCAGCCGCAGCAAATGGCGTCACCGACTTATTGGGCCGCCAGCTCGTTTCACCGGTGGACTTTCTCGGAAACCTTCACACCCTTTACAAAAAGGGCGCACGGATTTTTCTGGAAACCGGGCCTCGATCCGTGTTGACCGGCCTGGTCAAATCAACCTTTGCCGAATCGGATGAACCCGTATATGCTCTTTCCCTGGACAGCTCGTCCGGAAAGCGTCCCAATAATATGGAAATCGCGTCCGTGCTATGCCAATTGGCCGCCCTGGGCCATCCAGTGGCCTTGGACCACTGGGAACCGGCTGCCGATACGTTCCAGACCAAGAAAATGCGCATTCCCCTGTCCGGTGCAAACTACCGCACCCAGCGGTCCGCGACCCGCCCCAAGCCGAACCCGGCTGGACAGCCGGCTGTACCGGCAAAGCGCCCCGAGGCGCCGATAAAAAGGCTCGAACCGTCTCCTGCGGCACAACCCGGGATGGAAATACCAAACCCGCGTCCGCAGCAACTCGTTACAGGATCGTCAGACACCATGAAAGATGACAAGTTTACACCCCGAATCGATCAGGCACTTCGCGTGGCCGAGCAGGGATTAAAATCGATGCAGGCCCTTCAGCTACAAACCGCCGAAGCGCATCAAAAATTTCTGGATACCCAATCCGAGGCCGGCAAGGCCATCCGGGAACTGATGGCCGGCGTACAGCAGATGACCCACCCGTCACCGGACAGCCGATCCGCTGAAGCGAAGCGCACCGTACAGCCTTCAGTCCGGACAGATTCGACAACATCGATACCGACTTTGCTCCCGACCCAGGAGACACCGGCAACGCCGCCGGAAACGCCCATTTCAGCGGCACCATCGCCGTCACCGATTCGGCCGGAACCGGAACCCGTTTCGGACATAACGGTAACGACAAAAACCGAATCCATTCGCCGGACCCTCCAGTCGGTTGTGAGCCGCCTGACCGGATATCCCGAAGAGATGCTGGGTCTTGACATGGACATCGAATCCGACCTGGGCATTGACTCCATCAAGCGCGTGGAAATCCTGTCAGCCATGGAAGAGGCCATGCCCAACCTGCCTGCCGTGGCGCCCGATGTCATGGGAAGCCTGAAAACCCTGGGACAGATCGTGGAACACCTGACCGGTGCCGCTTTAACATCCGTATCCCCTGCCCCATCGGATCAAGTACCGTCCCCATCCGGTAAAAACCCGTCAACC
>JAFDDL010000146.1 GCA_019310865.1 Deltaproteobacteria bacterium
CATCGAATGAAGTGGTTACATATTTTTTTCCATTTTAAGCCCCTTCAATTTTCGTCCGAGTTATATGATACACCCAACCGGGCATCGTATATAATAAATAGGTGAATATATGGATTACATCCATGCATAAAGAGAGGGCAGTGCCACATGTCCATGCGTACGATTAACATCAATGTGCCATCGTGTGTGTTGTTTCAAAGCGTACGGTTGGATTCAAAAGCTAATAAAATACCGACCGAATGATCGGGATGTTAACAGGGTGCAAATAAACTTGTCAAGAAAAATCTTACGGGTCTTTTTTCGACTTGAATACCGTTCGCAGATCATTACCTGGCAGATTTATATAGGATTTTTCTACGGTTATTTCTGTGAAAAAGGAACGGTTCGGGCATTAAGGTGGAAAAGATGTTGAAAAAAAATAATCATAACAAACTGAAAACATATAAGATTTAAATAATATCCTTGTGTTGATTGATAACCGCCATGTTGCGGCTGCAAGGTCGATACGGGTAAGCCATATTGAAAATCGGTCACCATTATACATGACCCTGATCGTGTTAAAAAAAAAGACCTAAAAAAATAAAATAAGGCTTGACAAACAGATTTTACGAGAATATAAAGGGTTTAACGAACCAACCATTCGGTCAGTTTAGATGAAGGTGTTCGGGCCAAGTTAATCAGTGCCACAGACACTGACGATTATAGATATAAACCGTTTCAACTGAATTGTTGCCCATCCGGACCGTTTGTTAATTAATTTGGTTTATCATACTGAAGCACACTTCCTCCGATACGGGCCATGATCCTTATATATAGGAGGGCATTAGATATGAAAAACAGAAAGTTAAGAAAAATCATTCGGCACACCCAAGCTGTTTCCCGATTAGCTGAACTTAATTTCTGGCGCAGACTAAGGCTACTAGAATCGCCAACTGCCAGGAAAACACTGACATTTGTCGAGTAGGGTCGGTTAGGAGTATTGATGAAAACACCATTACCCAAAAGGGCGATGATAACGGCCCTGATAGTATTCTTAATGGTAACCGTTACGGGTGCGCAAGCAGAAGAAGTTGAGAAAGATATCACCTTCATTGATACCCTTTATTCAGTGACCATGAACAAAGCGTCTGAAACCTGGTGCTGTGGATTTAACGGAATTATTTATTATTCGGGAGACGGCGGTGAAAAGTGGGTGAAACAAGAAACCCAGACTAAAAAGACCCTTTTCAAAGTTGTCTCTCTTGATGCCAAAAACTTGGTGGCATGTGGTCAGGGGGGGACGGTCCTGCGAACCGTTGATGGTGGGAAAAGGTGGAATAAGGTGGAAACACCTCTCAATATAGCGCTGATGGACATGTCTTTTGAAGACACACAGGTTGGTTGTGCCGTGGGCGATCGAAGTGGCGTTTTGCGCACCGGTGATGGTGGTGTCACCTGGGAAAAAGGAATAATCCTAAAAGATCCCCTTGCTGATAACTCGGATGAATCCGAAGACGACTTTAATCCCCTATTGGAGGATGGTGACGATACGGAAAAAGAGTTTGTCATATATGGCGTAAGCCTCGCAGACCGGAACATTGGTTATGCAGCAGGAGAGTTCGGCATTTTTTTAAAAACGACTAATGGGGGAAAGACCTGGACGAAAATCACCGTTGAAGAGGCGGAGGGAAAGTCCATTTTTGGTGTGTTTGCACAGTCTCCGAAAAGGGTGTGGGTAGTTGGTATAGACGGGATGATGCTTTTAAGTGAAGACGGGGGGGAAAGCTGGAAACGCATTGATTCTTCCGTAACGAAGCACCTTTTCGCTGTAAAATTTAAGGGGAGATTGGGCTATGCCATCGGGAAGGAAGGCATCTATTTAAAGTCCAACGATAATGGGGACACATGGGAGTTGATAAACATCGGGGCCAAATTTTATCTACAGGATATAGAACTCATTAAAGACGCGGGTTGGATAGTCGGGGCCCATGGTTGGTTATATGAAACCCGGAACGGCGGGAAGAGCTTCAATGTTGTCAGAAGCTCGCCGTCAGGTGTGATACCGCTCGCATTGGGACGCCTTTTCTAACAAGGGCGGTTTTAAAAGGGTATTTATTCATAATATTTATAATAATGGAGAAAGTATTTTGAAGAATACGTGGCAAGAAAATCTTGGGGAAAAGATCATTGCCTTTAGGTGGCCTATTTTGATAATTATTTTTCTCTTCACCGGGTACATGGGGTATGAGACCTACCGCCTTAATGTTCAGACCTATTTCAGGGATCTCCTCCCCCAGAATCATCCCTATGTCCTGAATCATATCAAGCATCAAAAACAATTTGGTGGCGCCAACCAGGTGACGATTCAGCTTAAAGTGAAGAAAGATACGATATTCAACCCGCAGACCCTTCAAAAACTCTGGGATCTCAATGAAGACTGCCAGTTTTTACCCTGTGTGGATAAGTACAAGGTAATCAGTTTGGCTGCCAAAAAAATAAGAAACGTAAAGGTCACCGATTGGGGGATTAAATCACCGCCCATTATGAAAACCGTTCCCGACAATCCAGGGAAAATTGATGAACTGGAGGATGCCGTTCTAAAGAATGATATGGTTTACGGCGGGCTCGTGTCGTTGGACAAAAAAGCAGCTTTGATTATTACGGACTTTTTTGAAGAAAATATCGATTACACTAAAATATTCACTGCCCTACAAGATTTGAAAAAAAAATACGAAGATGAAAATCATACCATTTCAATGGCAGGATTTCCCCTCGTTTATGGCTACGTCACGAAGTATCTCGGGCAGACTTTTAATATTATGGTGATTATCCTGGTGGTGGTCGCCGGCTTTCTTTATCTTTCAACGTTGACATGGAGAGGAACGATTCTGCCGATTATTTCCGGCTTACTCTGCGGGCTATGGGGCGCCGGGATTATGTCCGTGATGGGGTACAATCTGGATCCCTTAGTGATTGTCCTTCCCTTCATCATTTTGTTGATGGCGATTCGACATTCCGTCCAAGTTGTCAAGCGATTCAACGAACTTTATTTCGAAGAAGGTGGTCTCGCAGAAGGGGACAAAAGGGCGGCTTCTGTTTTATCGGTGAAGGAGCTTCTGACACCTGCGTTTTCAGGCATTATTACGGATGCGGCAGGTCTTTTCCTTGTTGCGATCGCACCCATTGCCATGCTGCGAAAGGTGTCCATTACCGCAACGATATGGATTCTGTTGACACTGGTCATTGCGCTGGTCCTTAATCCAATTTTACTCTCATTGAACAAGAGCCCCAAGCGCAAACGCAAACGGGATGTTCTTGATTCTTTCATGTCCTGGACCGGTCGCATCGTCATACACCCACGAGTGAAATATGGTTTTGTAATTTTTTGGTGTGGGATGTTGGTTTTGGGCATATCCTATTCCAAAGGTCACCTCATTATAGGAGAAACAAGACCCGGGACAAGTATCCTTTGGCCCGATGATCAATACAATATCGATGTGGCTGCGATGGATCGGCATTTCCCGGGCATGCTCAATCCCTTGGCCATCTATTTCGAGGGTAAAGAATTCGAGTCTCTTAAAGAACCGGAATCCCTGTATGAACTGGCAAGTTTTCAAAAACACATGGAAATGTCGACCGACGTAACAAAAACCCATTCAATTATAGACCTGGTAAGAAGGGTCTCCATGACCTTTCACGAGGACCACCCGAAATGGGAGGTGTTACCGGAAACAAAGATCGATGTAGGACAAATGCTCCTGGTTTTGACTTATGGCGGGGCTGAGCCGGGGGATTTCGACAGATATTTCGACTGGTCCTACAAGGATTCCAATTTCTTGGTTTATATTGTTGATCAAACCGGAGATACTATCCGAAAAGTTATGGACAGGGCAAAGGCATATGTGCACAAGATAAACCAGGAGACAACCACCGGAAAGTTTATCTTGGCTGGGGGGCCTATGGGGGTGCTGGCGGCTTCGGATGAAGCGCTAAGCGATGCTTCTACACTGATACTTGAGTCCATTCTGGGTTTTATTTTCATCGTTACCCTGATCACATACCGGTCCGTATTGGCCGGTATTCTTGTCGTCTTCCCCCTCGTCATATCCAATTACATTGTTTACTCCTATATGAACTATAACCAACTCGGATTAACCGTCGCAACCATTCCGGTTTGCGCTATAGGACTCGGGCTTGGTGTAGATTTTATCTACTACATCATCAGTAGAATTAGAGACGATTATGCCGTATTTGGAGATCTTGATAAAAGTATCCAAAATACACTTTCAACAACCGGTAGGGCTGTATTTATCCTGGGGATAACCCTGTGCATCGGTGTCATGGCTTGGCGCTTTTCTAATCTCATGTTTCAAGCTCAGATGGGGTTTCTCATCGGATTTGTTTTGATCCTCAATCTGATGAACGCTATTTTTCTAATTCCATCATTGATTGCCATGCTGAAGCCGAAATTCATTACAAAAACATTGGTGTCGAAATCTGGAAAGGAACATGCAAGAAGTGTCGCGACCTTATCCCAGATAGCCGATGGGGGGATTACTGCCTGATCGTAATGTGGGCTGAGAAAAATTAGCAGATCCTATTGCCGAATAAAATATGTAGAAACGGACGGAACTATCGAAATGAAACAGTATTCAATGACTTCGACATGCTGGACCAGGGAGATGTCACCAGTAAAATATTGCAAATACGTCATAATGGAAGACCGTTGCAAGAATTGCGGTGCTTGCCTGGAGGTATGCCTTGATAATGCCATTAAACGGTCAGCAGAAGAGGTTTGCGAAATTAATGAGAAGCTGTGTACGCACTGCGGGTTGTGCATGGAAGCCTGTCAGGTAAGTGCGATTAAAAAGAAATTTAGTATTTCCGTTCTTATGGGTAATTTGACAAGCGCCAAGGAAAGGAGTGAAAATAAATATGTCTGAAAAAAGCAAGAAAAAGTACCCGGCATCTGTGACACTCACCGATGATGGTGGCAGGATTGTTCAGACCAACTGCTTTGAGTGTCATAGTAAGTGCGGCGTCCTTGTGTACGTGGACAGTGAGGAACGCGTATACAAGGTTACGGGAAACCCGGCAGATCCACAAAACCAGGGAACTGTATGTTCGAAAGCACAGGCCGCCAAAAAAATCCTCTACCACCCCGATCGCGTGAATTATCCGTTGAGGCGAGTGGGAGAAAAGGGAGAGGGGAAGTGGGAGGAAATAACATGGGCCGAAGCATTAGAGACGATCTCTAGTAAGCTCCTGGCCTATAAAGAGCAGTACGGGCCTGAGTCCGTTGTTTTCGGGCAAGGAACTGGGAGAGGGACCAATCAGTGGTGCCAGCGGTTGGGAAAGAGCTTCGGTATGAACCACTGGTGTTGCCCGGCGCATGTCTGTCTTCTGCCTGACATGATGACGTCCATGATTACCTGCGGCATTTTTCACCTCTGGGACTGAGCTGAATTTGCGAAATCGAATTGTATTGTTTTATGGGGTGCCAATCCGAATTGGACTGAAGGCCATTATACGAATGTTCCCATGGTGGAGGGGCGGACCCAGGGCGCCAAAATAATCGTCATCGACCCCCATTTTGAACACCCCATGGCACACAAGGCCGACTATTGGTTGCCCATTCGTCCAGGGACGGACGGGGCGCTGGCCATGGCGTGGATGCATGTCATCATCAACGAAGATCTTTACGATCACGCATTTGTGGAGAAGTGGACCAATGCCTCCCACTTGATCAATTGTGAAAACATGGCGCCCCTTACCGAAGCCATGGTGAGTTCGGAAGGGGATGAGACCCAATTTGTCGTCTGGGATAAGGAGAGCAAACAGGCTGTCGGGGCTCAAAAAGAGGGGATGGATGCGGCACTGGAAGGCTCCTTCGAGGTCGTCTTGGCGAATGGGGAAAAATGTACGGTCAAGACCGTTTGGAGCCTTTTTCTCGAACGTGTAGCGCAGTATCCCCCTGAGAAGGTCGCTGAAATGACCTGGCTGGATGCGGACCTTATTAAGAATTCAGCCCGTTTGTATGCGGAAAGTTCTCCAGGTGCCTCCATCGCTACCATGCAGGGTGTGGAAGAGCACCTCAACTGCACCCATGCCATCAGGGATATATGCGTTCTCATTGCCATTACGGGTAATTTGGATGCTCCCGGCGGGAATGTCTTTATTCCGTTTTGGAACGAGATGTTGGGTCCCCATTTAACCGGTCCCGCTCCTCCTCAGCAGATGGAGAAAAAGCTGGGTGATCTTCGGCTATACCCTATCAGTCAGCCCACGGCGATTTGGCAAGCCATTCTAACGGAAGATCCTTACCCGATCAAAGCCTATGTGACCATCCAGGGAAACCCCCTGTCCTGGTCGGAAGATCCTCATAATACAGAGAAAGCCCTTCGAAAAGTCGACTTCCTGGTGGTGATGGACTATTTTATTTCTCCCACTGCGGAACTGGCCGATATTGTGTTGCCGAGTGCCCACTGGACCGAGCGCGACTACATTGCAGAGGAACTCTGCGGAAGGTATTACTACGCCCAGCAACGGTCCATCGATCCGCTCTATGAAAGAAAATCCGATATCTGGTTCATGCGGGAGCTGGGAAGACGAATTGCCCCGGAGTGGTGGCCGTGGGAAACAGACGAAGAACTTTTCGACTATCAATTAGGCCCCTACAATTTGACTTGGGAAGAATTGAAAGAAATGTGGGTCTTCCTGGCTGCTCCGGAAGTCTACAATTTTTATGAAAGACAAAGAATGGAGACACCATCCGGACTGGTTGAAATTTTCAGTAATGTGCTGAATTCCGTTGGAGGGGATCCGCTGCCGGGTTATATGGAACTCCCGTCTCCCACTCCCGAGTATCCATTTATGATTATTACCGGTAGACGCTATCCGAATTTCTACCATTCGGGCTATAGAAATATCTCCTGGCTTCGTGAACTGTCTCCTCATCCCATGGTGGATATCAATCCGAAATCCGCTAAAGAGCTGGGGATAAATGACCAAGATCTCGTGTGGCTGGAGACGCCATTCGGGAAGATACAGATGTTCGCCCGCCTGACAAACGCTGTACACCCGAAGGTCCTTAGCGCACCCCATGGATGGTGGCAGGCATGTGAAGAGCTTAATTTGCCGGGCTATCCAAACCATATTTCCAATGTAAATGTGCTGATGGACAAAGACGAATATAACCTGGAATTCGGTGCGCCCAACTTGCGAGCACGCTCGGTAAAGATCTATAAGGCAACGAAATCCGAGATTCCCGGATTTTCTTATTTAAATCTAAGGGAGGCGGAGCAATGAAGAAACGATACGCCCTGGTATTTGATTTAGACAGGTGTATGAACTGCAAAGGATGTTCTGTTTCCTGCAAAAATGAACATGAACTTCCCCCTGGTGTCTGTTTTAACTGGGTTTACCAAGAGGGTCCCATCGGTGATTATCCCGAACTTCAAATGTATTATCTTCCGAGGACCTGTATGCAATGCTCTGAACCCCCTTGTGAAGAGGTCTGCCCCACCAAAGCGACATACGTTACTGATGAAGGCGTGGTAATGATCGATGAAGATCGCTGTTTTGGCTGCCAATATTGTATATGGGCTTGTCCGTATGAAGCGCGGTTTTTCCATCCCACAAAACGGGTCGTTCAAAAATGCAATATGTGCATCCATTTAACGGCCATGGGGGACGACCCTAACTGTGTCCTCAATTGTCCCGCTAAAGCACGTGTATTTGGAGACGTTAACGACCCGGAAAGCCCTGCTTCAAAACTACTGGCTCGGAATCAGGGGCGAATATTCAAGATTCGAGAAGATCTGGGGACGGAACCGAACGTTTACTATCTATTACCAAAAGGAGTAAAACTAAAATGAATCCCCAATATCCTTTGGTTTTTTCTACCTTGTTGATTCGATTGGCGGTGGGAATCGCAATTGTGCATATTGTTACCTCACTGGGCGGTACGGCTGTTGTGAAAGACTGGCTTGTCGCTGTATTTTCCATCGGTTGCATCGTGCTCGGCGTTATTTTGAGCATGACCCATTTAGGGAAACCGCAGCGCTTTTTGAATTCCTTTGCCAATCCAAAATCCATGCTGACTTTAGAGGCGTATTTTATGCCCCTGTTGATTGGCAGCATGTTTCTTTTAGCGATTGGATCCTATTTCAGTCAGGCGGCTTGGTTGACCGGTATCGGCAAGATAGG
>JAFDDL010000147.1 GCA_019310865.1 Deltaproteobacteria bacterium
AATTTTGTCAACGGTGGCAACTTTTTTTTCGGGCATTCCAGGTCTCCTAGTCCGATGGCCCGATCAATAGTCGAATGGGGCCATTTTTTCTCAATTGGATTCCTTATTAACGGAAATTTTGTTCAATGTCAAAAGCTTACTATTATTTAGCCAAACACATTTAAATTTTATTTAGTGCCCATCCACAAATGGCCAATTTTCCCGATTTCTGTGTCAGGTGAAAATTTTAATCCTCGAAATACTCAATGTATGCCTGCGGTTAAAATTTTCCCCTTCCTTGAACTCGAAAAAATTATCCTATTTCTGGATGGACACTAGATAGATTGCTTCTTGTTCATCCAATATCTCAATCAGTTTCCCGATATCCGTCAAGGGATTCATGATCACCGCACGCAGAACAATCATTTCGTCATCCGCTGCCGGTCCCTTTTTAAGGGTGGTTCGCGATACGAAACTGTTTCCGGCTTCCCGTTGCAGTCTCTGGAGTCGTTGATTAATCCGGTTCAGCTTTTCATGAATCCGCTGCTTTTCACTCAAGTCTCCATTGCGGTATGCTTCCTTCATATGATCCGGAAAGAATCGATAGGTCAGTATGTTCAGTTCAGGTGGTGTGACCAGCTGAAAGTTCGAACGGCGTTCAATCTGTTTGGCAAATTTTCGTGCGGTCTCAATGCCGTGCTCTATGAGCAGCGCATACCCCTGGGTGCCCATGATTTTTAATGCGCTGTCGAGGATGAGTGAGTTGGCCTCTCTGGAACCGGAAAGGGATTTGATCCCAAGATCCACCGATCCGAGTCGAAGTATATAATTTGCATGATACGCCACATTGTCGAGAGCGTATGGGTCCTTGAAAAAAACCATGCCGCAACTCATGGGCATGTAAAACTGCTTGTGTCCATCTATTGTCACGGAATCTGCATACTGGATGCCGTCGAGAAGATGGCGGTACTTGCTTGACATGATGGTCGGTCCGCCCCAAGCTGCATCGACATGGAAATGGATGTTATGGGCCATACATAGTTCGCTGAGTTCCTTGATTGGGTCGATGGTGCCGGTTTCCGTGGCACCCGCGATACCCACCAGCGCCATGATTCGGGTTCCGGGCTCACGGTTCAGGGTTTCAATTTCTGCTTGCAGTCGATCCATATGGATTCGCTGCATGTCATCCACATCGACGGCAATGACGTTTCGGTTTCCAATACCCAGTACACCCGCGGCCTTTCTAAGCGAGTAATGCCCAAGCCGTGATACCAGTACGACACTTCGCTTTACGCCCCAAGCTTCATAAGCGGCAGCCAGTCCGTCCACCTCGAGCCCCTGATATCCGTTTTTTGGAGGGAATAATTTATTTCTAGCCACCCACAATGCGGTCAGATTTGCAACTGTTCCACCGTCGGTGAAGCATCCCAGCGCCGTTTCCGTATGCTGGATGTGCTGGGTATAAAACGAATCGTCAAATTGGTAGATGAGCCGGTGTATTTTGGCCAATACTTGTTTTTCAAGTACCGATAACACCTTGGAGGTTTCGATTTTTACGACATTTTGATTCAGCGCGGTCGTGATGGCTTTCAGATGCACCATAAAAAAGGGAATCGCTGCGGTCATATGCCCCACAAAATAGGGAGAGGCGACATTGACTGCATGGGGTGCGATGTTGGTGATGACGTCGGTGATGACTTCGGTCAGCTTTTTTTGGGGCCGGATGTTGATCAGCGAGTCTGTAAATTCTTTCGAAAGCTCTTTCAGGGAAATTTCTTCCGTAATTCCCACATGCGCTTTTAGAAAATCGTGCAGGCCGAAGAGGATCTGCTCCATGTATTTTACCAGCGTTGTGGCCTCGCTGTCCTCCGGGCGGATGAATGTGCGAATCAATGTGTCCCAATTTGCGACAAGCGGTTTTCCGGTTGCGTGATGCACCAACTGCTCCATGATAGATCAAAATTCCCTGGTTTCCCCGCAATTAATAATAATACCAGATGGTCCGATAATCCGGCAGGTTTTCTCCGATAGACTTTAAGCGCTTCAGATAGCTATAAATGGACACGTCCGTATATATGTAGGTATCGGCCAACGTCAATTTTTTTTCCCAGGGATGAAATTCATAAACGCGCCTTCCGTTGGGAAGGATCGATATGACATCATGGTGTTGCTTTGCCCTTAGATAGTTTTTTCCTAAGCCCGGCACATTGAAAACAATTTCATCCGTTCGTACCGATCCGGGTTGAAGCCGGGCTTCTTCCTGTTGTTCCTGAAGCAACCTGGCAATCGGTACCCGATAATCGTCTGTTTCTTCTTTACCTTTTGTGTTGAACGTATAGTACGGTGTGACGCCGATCATTCTCAGCTTGTGGCGAAGCAGGGATGCTTCAAATTTCCGAGAGTTATAAAAGGTGTATACCAACTGGTTGTAGACCTCGATTCCGTATCGGCGAAATTTCTGTATCGCCGCCATGGATTGGGGAGTGATTTCGTACGGATGCTCAAAATGCGTTATGATCAGGATTTCTCTTTTACCGGGATGATGAAAATGCGTGATGTCTCTGACCAGTGAATCCGTGATCCTTTGGGGTATCGTCACCGGTGTTCGGGTGCCGATGCGAATTCTTTCGACATGCTTGATTCGCGAAAGACGAAACAGCAGATTTTCCATCTTTGCGTTGGACAGCAGGAGGGGATCACCGCCGGTTATCAGGACTTCGTTGATTTCCGGAGTCGCCTCTATCCACGCCAGGGCCTTATCCAGCTTCTCCTTTGTCAAAACGGCCGTCTGCGAATATACATCTTCTATTTCCCAATTTCTCTGGCAGTAGACGCAAATCTGAGGGCAGGTCATGATCGGTTTCAATATGACAATTTTGGGGTATCGCCGCGTAATACCCTCGATGGGCGACGTGTCTCGTTCCAACATGAAGTCCAGGGATTTTTCAGAACAGGCTTTTTTCTCTATCAGTTTTTCAATGTAGTTCAGTGGCGGAATAACCTGTGCGCGTACTGCCACGTCTCGCAAACTGGTTGAATCGTAATCCATCAGAGAGGCATAATAGGGGGTAACACCGAATGGTATTTTGTTTTCCTTCGCCAACGCGACAGCTTTATATTCTTCATCGGTCAATTTTACCAAAGCGCTGAGTGTGTCCGCATCTCGAATGATATTTCTCGTGTGCCAAGCCCATTTTTTCCACTCAAGATCTGTTGCATTGAAATATTTTAAAATTCTGGATTTATTTACGCTTCGCTTTCGAACGATCTTGTTATCCAATCCACATGCGTACCGGGATGAAAATTTGTCACTGACTCGGGCCATTCGGGAAAGGTCTGCTGATCGCAGTTTTGACGCCCGTGCTCCTTCATATTTAAAGTATGCCGGGATTTTATCCGGATACACGCCGGTTTGACCAGTAATACCCTTGATCAGGTGTTCAAACTCGGCAAAAAAATCAGAAGAGGCTCTGGGGGTGGGGGTATCCGAGTTCGGCGGATTGTTGAGAATGTCATTGAGATATTTGACAAGGCTGAATCGCGCCAACCGTTCGCTTCGCATCGAAAGAATGTTGCGAAAAACAGTGATAGCGTCCCGGGTCAGCACCCACTCAAGCGGCGGAATTGTTCGATCGTCATTGAATGTCGCAAAAAGCAGATCCGACAGGAAGCGGCGAATGGCCTCTCTTTTTGTATCGATTGGATCCTCAGCAAGCAGGATTTCTTTTAACTTCGGTGCCAAATCAAGAATTCGCAGCAGCCGGTGTTTTGTTTTTTCAGATGGCATCTTTACCCCTGTTCTTTATATGTTCTTTATTTGGTGTTCGCCCTTGTTCTACACTTTTTTAATAAAATAATCAAATTCGACCCAATTCCATAGTCTAAGCCCGGCCAATGAATCCCGGTTTCACATTTTTAAATGAGACGCTTTGACCGATCCGCTCGTTTCGATGCCTTCAGGATCTGCAGAAGACAAGAATCGGTTGAGTTGTCAATCGAAGACGATGTTTCGTCCTGTCGCCGATGACAAGTTAGAAGGGAAGATATCGGCGAACCTGCAGATTTTTTTAAATTTTATTGAATGAAGTGGTTGACATTTGAAAAACTACATATATAATAAATCATCAAGGGTGAAAATAACTTATAATTCAGGAGGCATTTTACATGAAGAATTTGCAGAATCAATTGAAAACAGTTTCCAAGAACCTCGCCAAACTGGCCCAACAGATTGAGAAGATTTCAGCTCAACTTGTTAAGGCAAAACCCGCACCTGCCAAGCCGGCCAAAAAAGCAAAACCCGCTCCAACCCCAAAAGTAAAGGCCGCCAAGGCCAAACCGGCCAAAAAGGCAGCTCCGAAAAAGGCAGCAGCTAAAAAAGCAGCTCCGAAAAAGGCAGCTCCGAAAAAGGCAGCAGCTAAAAAAGCAGCTCCCAAAAAAGCAGCAAGTGGAAAAACCGGAACCGTTCTTGAGTCAGTTTTAGATGTTGTGAAAAAGTCCAGAAACGGCGCCACAATTGAAAAATTGAAAGAGAACACCAAGCTGGGAGCCCGGCAGCTGAGCAATGCACTTTACAAACTGACAAAGAAGGGTATCATTGAAGCACGCTCCCGAGGCGTTTATTTTCAAAAGAAATAACCTACTCTGTTTTTTCCCCCTTTTATTCGTGCAAGGTTCAACTTGAAGGCTTGCAGCGATAACGGTAGCCTGTCGTACAGCACGATTTTTCAGCCTGTCATTTCCCAGGAAGTGACAGGCTGAAGGTTTTTTGGGGCCGGCGATACGAGTGGTCAGCCGGTGATGTCATACGACTGAAAAAGGAAAACGGGGTATCATGAAAAGACAACTTGATCGATTGGTGCTTCAGGGAGTGCGGGTAAGGTTTTATTGTGTCCTTCTGTGCCTGGCGGTTATAACCCTGATTTTCGCAGCAAACGCATTTTCTGCTGATATGTTCAGCAAGCGGTATCTACCGGTTGCCGACAAGGCCGATGCCGCAGAGATAAAACCCGATCAGGTCGCGTGGCCTCATGATATAAGTGATATCAAACCGGATCCCGAAGTGCATTTCGGTGAGCTATCCAACCGGTTTCGGTTTTTACTCATGAAGAATCAGGTGCCCAAAGACCGGGTCAGTATGCATCTGGTTATTCAGGCCGGTTCTATTCATGAAGCCCGGAACCAGAGGGGGCTGGCCCATTTTCTGGAACATATGCTCTTCAATGGTACCACCCATTTTAAACCCGGGGAACTGGTTAAGTACTTTCAGAGCATCGGCATGCAATTCGGTCCGGACGCCAATGCGCATACCGGTTTTTCCGAAACAGTCTATGATGTGCTGCTTCCCAGCGGTGATCTTGAAAGTTTGGCTGATGCGATGCGTGTGATGAAAGATTATGCGCAAGGCGCCTTGTTGCTGCCATCGGAAATTGATAGAGAAAGCCGAGTGATCCTGGCCGAAAAACGAAGCCGTGATTCCGCCGATTACCGCGTCTTTCGCGAGACCCTTCAATTTGAGTTTCCCGATACCTTGCTTCCTCATCGGTTGCCCATCGGCGAAGAACAAGTCATTAAAACCGCAAATCGTAAGGTGCTAAAATCCTATTATGACAGCTGGTACAGGCCGAATAATATGATTCTGGTTTTGGTCGGTGATTTTAAGCTGGAGACGGCCGGAAGCCTAATTGATGAGAACTTCAGCACGCTCAAGTCGAGGTCGCCTGAACCGGCTCAACCGGATATCGGAAAAATCAACCATCACGGTATCAAAGCATTTTACCATCATGAAGCGGAACTAGGTGCCAGTGAAGTCTCAATTGAGGTGCTTGATATCGTCGATCATCAGCCCGATACGGTTTCATTTCAGATCGATGAGCTGAAAATCCAAATGGCCAATCGGATGGTGCAAAACCGTCTGGAAAAAATGATCAGCAAACCTGATATACCGTTTACTTCGGCCGGTATCCACGCTGGATATTTTTTACAGCGCATCAAATACGCCGAGATTTCCGCGGGATGCAGCCCAAATAATTGGCGAGAAACCCTGACGTATTTAGAACAAACCCTGCGGCAGGCGTTGCGGTTTGGTTTTACGACCCGTGAGTTAAGCCGCGTTAAAAAAGAATTGCTCTCTGAATTGGATAACGCAGTTAAACAGGCAGACACGCGAAAAAGTGGTGTCATTTCCCGGCAAATGATCCGCTTGGTAAATAACAATCGGGTTGTGAGGTCACCTGCACAGGAGCAATCGCTGCTGGCGCCAATTGTTGAAAGGTTGACGGCTGCCGAAATTCATGCGGCGTTGCGTGCTGCCTGGCAATTGGATCATCGCCTGATTCTTGTAACGGGAAATGCACCCGTGCCAACGGGAAATGTCCCTGTGTCGCAGATGAATGCGACCGGCGAACAATCCATTCTATCTGTTTATAACAAGAGTTTGCAGGTTCAGGTTGACAAACCCGTTGATAACGCCTTGGTGCGGTTCCCGTATCTTCCGAAGCCGGAACAATCCGGCAGGATTGCGCGTCAAGATGAACTGACCGATCTGGGCGTGACGCGTATTGAATTTGAAAATGGTGTACTGCTCAACCTGAAAAAAACGGATTTTCAGGCAGGAAAAGTGAATGCGGCGGTTGTATTCGGCTGGGGCAAGAGCGCTGAGCCGGCATCACAGCCGGGGCTGGCGGAACTTTGCGGATCGCTTCTCAATGGGAGCGGCGTTGGAAATCTCGACAAGAACGAATTGTCTGATGCGTTGGCAGGAACTGATACCACCGCCTGGTTCAGTATCAATGAAGACCATTTCGAGTTTCGTGGATCGAGTCCCACAGAGAATCTTCGACTACTGATCCAACTGCTCCATACACACATCACGGATCCGGCTTACCGACAAAATGCTTATCTTTTGGCCAAAGAACGACTCGAACAGTGGTATTTGTCGTTATCCCGGGAAATCGAAGGGGCTCTGAAGATTACCGGCAACCGGTTTCTGGCAGGTGGTGACAGCCGCTTCGGTTTGCCGTCCTTGGATTCCCTGCAGTCTTATTCGCTGCGTGATATCGAGTTCTGGATCGGGAGCGCTTTGAAGCAAGAGAGCCTGGAAATCTCCATCGTGGGAGACTTCGACATGCAAGAAGCGATTTTGTCAGCAGCGACATACTTTGGTTCCCTGCCGGTAAGAATCGAATCCCCAAAGACGCTTCGCCCGTCGAGCCCGAAAGTACCCGAAGGGCGAACACTTGATATCCGGGTCGATACACAGATTCAAAAGGGGATGGTGGTGATTGGATATCCCACGGCGGATTATTCGCATATCGGCCGGGTGCGCCGGTTATCGGTTCTGTCCGCGGTTTTTTCCGATCGACTTCGCCGGAAAATTCGGGAAGAGCTGGGTGCTTCATACTCTCCCTTTGCCTTTAACCGATCCAGTCGGATTTACCCGGGATATGGTGTTTTTCAGTCCATTATATTCGTCACGCCCGGGGATGAAAATGCGGTGATCGATGCGGTTAAGAACATCGCTTTCGAAATTGTTAAAAACGGAATCACGGAAGATGAACGGCAAAGATCGATCAAACCGATTCTGACCAATATTAAAGATCTCCGCCGTACAAACGCCTATTGGCTCAATCGGGTTCTTGTCGGATCGAAACGTCATCCCAAACAGCTCGACTGGAGCCGCTCCATCGAATCGGACTACGGCGCCATCTCGCGTGAAGAGATCATGACGCTTGCCCGTAAGTATCTGAAAAATGAAAAGGCGACACAAATCATCGTGTTGCCCAAGTCGAAATCCGGTACTTGAATTCCCTTTTTATTCTGTTGCGTCCCGCTTTTGGATCTGATATCTAATTAAGCTTATTTTTTAAGGGAACAGATATGAGTGACGCTCGCTCCGGGATTCGGTTTTTTGACGCATTGTGGGAATTTTTCGCCTCGGTAAGATTGGCAGTCGTCCTGCTGTTATCATTGGCTGCAACGTCGATTATCGGGACCCTCATACCCCAAAATTTGGATACGGCCGCCTATGTTCAAAAATTCGGGATCGCGACCTATCGAATTTTTGCACTACTCGATTTGTTTGATATGTACCACGCCGGCTGGTTTCGTTTCCTGCTGTTGATGCTGACCCTGAATATGCTCGCCTGTACCATCAATCGACTTCCCACAACGCTTCGGATCGTCTTTGTCAAGGAGCCGAAGTTTCAAAT
>JAFDDL010000741.1 GCA_019310865.1 Deltaproteobacteria bacterium
GAAACCGGATATGTTTTGGGCCTGGGGCTCTGACCGGGACGTTGGCGCCTGCTCACTCTCGGATGAAGATTACGTCGATTTCTCCCAATGGCTTTTTACAGAATGCAGGGATAGGTGGCCATTTTCCATTAGAGCTTAGAAAAGCGGGGTACGATAATCTAACCATCCAGGGGAAATCAGAAAAGGCCGTATACTTATATATTCATGATGAAGGGGTTGAAATAAAGGATGCCACCGACATCTGGGGAAAGGATACCCAGGAGACGCAGCGCGCCCTTAAAGAGGAGTTGGGGCAATGGGTGAAGGTTGCCTGTATTGGGCCGGCGGGTGAGAATCTGGTGAGTTTTAGTTCGATTCATACAGGGGAAGGAAGTGCAGCAGCGCGTGGTGGTTTTGGTGCAATTATGGGGTCAAAGAACCTAAAAGCGATCGTGGTGAGGGGAACGGGCCAGATAAAGATCGCACAGCCTTCGAAATTCATATCCGCTTGCAAAGACACTCAGGCACGGCTGATGAATGATCAAGGTTTCATGATGCAGTCCAAAGATGGGCACGGCGATAAGTTTTTACTAGATTTCACATATGCAAGTGGTTTAGGCCTCACAGGCAGTTGGGAGGATGGAAAATCGACTTGGGAAGCGGAGTTTGGCGATGTAGAAACCTTTTACGAATCTTATACTGACCATCAATATGGATGTTCTGGATGCCCTGTCCATCATTGGCATGTTTTCGATATTCCAGGTAGATGCCGAGGGGCTACAAAATGTTCTCACTGGTATGATTTTTCGGGACCATTACATATTAATGACCGCAATGTAATCGTTCATGCAAGTACGCTTTGCGATTACTACGGCCTAGATTCCAGCAGCACGTCGAATTCGATATCGCTTTTGATGGAGCTATACCACAAAGGCATAATCACTGAAAAGGACACAGACGGTATAGCGATGAGGTACGGAGATGAGAAAGCGATCATTACAGCGATCGAAAAGATTGCCAAGCAGGAAGGATTTGGAAAGCTATTCAGAAATGGCGCCTGGGGGTTTGCCAAGGAGATTGGTAAAGAGGCCGAAGGATATGCGATTGTGGTTAATAATCAGGAAGTACAACCAGGTGAAGTTAGAGCGTTTAAATCGTTCGCTTTAGCAGCTGCCGTCACAGATGGCACGGCAAGATATGGGGGATGGATCGCAGAATTTTTCTGGGAGTTCGAGAAGGAACGTGCTGAGGAAATGGCTCAGGAGATTTCGGGTGATATAGAAACGGCCTGTCCAACGTCCTATGAAAAGAAAGCTTTGGGTGTCTGGGATTATGAAAATAGAAATACTGCAGTAGATTTAACGGGAACATGCAGTTGGGTTATTCCGGTGGGAGTGACACACAAACTTGAGATTCCCGCGAAGCTGTACTCTTTGGCCACCGGGCGGGACACAAGTGAAGAGGAGCTATTGCGGGCGGCACAGAGGGTTCTGATGTTAGAGAGGGCCTTCATGGCCAGTCAGGGGATTAGGAGAGATACTTTACCCAAAAAGCTTTTTGAGACTGCTGTGCCGTCCGGGCCTTTTAAAGGAGAGAGGCTTGACAGGGAGAAGTTTGAGAAAATGCTCGATGAATATTACGAAGTACGTGGTTGGAACAGCCATGGCATTCCCACGGAAAAGAGCTTCAACAAGTTCGATCTGATGCCGGAGTGGAAGGCTTTCAAGAAGTACTTAGGAAAGGAGGACAGGTCAAATGGCTAAGCAAATGGTGATAGATTACGGTAAATGTCACGGGTGTCGAGAATGTGAGACTGCCTGTGCAATGATCTGTGCATTGAGCAAGGATAGCTCCCGGCCACGAATAACCCCTGTCACCTGGGAGTTGGAAGGGTTTGGAGTACCCGTTACGTGCCAGCACTGTCAGGATCCGCCTTGCATGGTGGCATGTCCAAAAGATGCCATATATCGGGATGAAGATCTGAACCGGTGGCAGTATGCCCTTTTGGAGCTATGGACTTTGATAGAGAGGCAAGGCGAGTTGTTAAATGTGATTTGTGTGACGGGGATCCTCTTTGTGCCCAATTCTGTTCCTATGGAGCCATTCAGTATATGGAGGAGGATGAAAAGTCAATTGCGAAAAAGACAGAGGCGGCGCAAAAACTCAGGGAAATGTTGACAGGCAGTAGAATGACAAGCAGGACGGAAGCATAACAGAAAATGTATTATTTTGCAGTCTTGGTTGAAGGACCGCTTTTGTGGGTCGCATCAGTGACATTTGTCATAGGTGTCTTTTTCAGGCTGTTTTTGTTCTTGTACAGGACGATAAAACCTGCCGGGTCCATGAGTTTGCATTTTCGCTGGAAGTATATTTTGGGCACGCTGGTTCGTTGGGTGTTTCCTTTTCACAAGGCTGCAAGCCGGAAACCGGTTTATACTATTTCACGTTACGTGTTCCACTTATGTCTTTTCTCTGTTCCCATTTGGCTCTCCGGGCACGTGACCCTGTGGGAGGAATCCAGGTTTGAGTGGTCCTGGCAAACGCTTCCGGACTCATGGGTCGACGGAGGGACGCTTATATTTTTAGGTCTTTGCGCGTGTTTTCTGATCCGGCGGGTTGTATACAAAAAAGCTCGCAAACAGTCTGGGTTATCAGATTATGTTCTAATCATTGTTACTGGTTTACCCTTTGTGACGGGATATTTCCTGCAACACGGAACCCTGGATCACATGGATCTTTTTGATCAATATATGTGGACGATCCATATCCTGAGTGGCGAGGTTATGCTGATGACAAGCGTTTTTTTGTTTTGCACCGTTAGATTTAATATCGAAGGATGCACCGGCTGCGCAGCGTGCACCTTGAATTGTCCCACAACCACGCTTGATGCGCAGGATAAAGGAACGCTGAGACTTCTGAATTACGCTCATTATCAATGCGTATGTTGCGGGGAATGTGTGAATATCTGCCCCGAAGACTCCGTTCAATTGAGGCACGAGATAGGTCTGAGGAGATTATTCCAAGTAGGTTCCAGGGCAGAAAGAAATGTTGAGCTTGAAAAGTGCGAAATATGTGGTGCTCCCTTTGCCCCGATACCTCAGATTGAAAGG
>JAFDDL010000742.1:0-778 GCA_019310865.1 Deltaproteobacteria bacterium
CGTTTTGTGTTAAGCCAACTCGGACATCTTTTTGTATTTGGCGTTCTCCTGCCTCGCCTCTCAACTGTTTGACGACTTCGTAGATCATCCCGCAGCCTGTCGCACCAACAGGATGGCCCTTAGTAACAAGGCCTCCGGAGGTATTCACCGGCCTCCTGCCCGAAATCTCGAGATACCCCTCATCGACCCATTTTCCTCCATCTTCGCCTTGAAGAATTCCAAGCTCAACCAGGCTGATGAGTTCACCTGGCGAAGCCGCATCATGGACTTCAATGACATCTACATCCTCCGGTCCTATGCCTGCCGTCGCATAAGCTTTCTCTGCCAACCGTCTCGTCACCGTATCGAACGGATCGGTGCCTATGATGCCGGATCCCACTTCGGAAGCCGCCACCCAGATCGGCTTCTTTCCGAGTTTGGCGGCAAATGATTTCGAGCACAAGACAGCGGCGGCTCCCCCATCACAGACGGGTGAGCACATCATCCTCGTAAACGGATCGGCTATATCTCCTGATTTGAGCACTTCCGCCACACTTACAGGTTTCCGGTAAATGGCGTGAGGGTTAAAAACCCCGTTCTGGTGGCCTTTCACCGAAATCTTGGCAAAGTGCTCCTGGGTCCACCCGTAACGTTCCATGTAACGTCTTGTAATAAAGGCGTACATGTCCATAAATACACTTCTATTCTCCCCTGCACCCTCTGCAACAAGTTTGTCTCCCGATGGCGACGCCTCCTCAGCCTGTTTGAAATAAGAGAGGTATTCCTCTAAATCAACAGC
>JAFDDL010000742.1:786-2748 GCA_019310865.1 Deltaproteobacteria bacterium
TCCCAGATTTAAAGCAACGGAAGAGCTGGCGCAGGCACTCTCCGTGTTATATATGGGTATACCCATGATGCCCATCGCACTCAGGGTTACCTGACCACGAATCGCCTCCTGGCCAGTCATAAGCCCGGCCACGGAATTGCCCACATAAGCAGCCTCTATGTCCTTCTTTTCTAGGCCGGCATCTTTAAGGCTTTCTACCGTGGCCTCTCTCACCAAATCTTTAATACCTTTCTCCGGGAACTTCCCGAAGCGGGTCATTCCAACCCCTATTATTGCAACATCACGCATCTGATATCTCCTTTTTTTCCATTGTGCCGTGAATGGTAAGTTGGAATTTCATAACTTCCTTTTCTAAAAGTTCTTTCTTTACTTTCCCATAAAGTTAGGTATTCGCTTTTCAAGGAATGCGTTCACACCTTCAACCATATCCTGTGTTATAAAAAGCTCACTGAATAGCTGAGTTTCTCTTCTGAGCGCATCTTCGTAGGACATGTCAAACCCATCATTTATGGCCCTTTTAGCATTCGCTACAGCAACAGGCCCTCTTAATAGGATTCGCTTTGCCAGTTTCTTCGCTTCCGCTATGGCTTCCCCTTTTTTGGCAACCCTTTCAACAAGTCCGATCCGTTTCGCCTCATCTGCATTAATAGGATCCCCTGTCAATATTAACTCTTTGGCTTTTCCGATGCCTACAAGTCTTGACAAGCGCTGAGTTCCCCCGGCCCCGGGTAAAAGACCTAAACCCACTTCCGGCAATCCTATAACGGCAGATTCGTCGATTACCCTTATATCGCACGCTAAAGCGACTTCACAGCCCCCACCCAATGCCAGACCATTGACAGCGGCTATTACAACCTTTTCAAATTTTTCAATTTTCAAGGGAACTTTTTGCGTTGATGCCGACATTTGAAACGCGCCATCCTGGTCTTTACCTAAAATGTCCTTTATATCTGCACCCGCGATAAAGGCTTTATTCCCACCACCCATTACGATGACAGCACCAACTTCACTTATGGTGCCGAGCTCTTCAAAAACCGCCTCAATTTCTTCCTCGACTTGCCGGTTCAGAGCATTTACCGGGGATCTGTCGATCGTGACCAGCGCTATCCGATCCTCGACTATAAAATCAACACTCTCTCTTTTTTCAGTCATTATTTAATCCTCATTGGCTTAGAAAACAAAAAGATCCAATCCCCCTGTCATCATCATATTGGCTGCGACAATACCTGATCTTGCCTCTTCCAGGGCAATTGTTTTGGTCAATAAGATCAATCCTGCTTTACTTCACGTATAACCGCATTGGCCATAACCGCCCATCACACCAGCTACCGAAGTGATAAGGAATCCTTCCTCACAAATTACCGGGATTTTTTTGTGACCGGAAAATCCCGAGTTTCTTCATTTTATATTCCAAGGTCGTGGGCTTGAGTCCAAGAATTCCGGCAGCACCATTTTTTCCGCTGACGCGCCAGCTTGTTTTTCCACAGTAAGGTTATGGATTCAAATTTTAGGCTATGGTTTTTTGAGTATATGTATACTCATTGAGGATTCCTCCAAGCCAATACTTCCACCACCGTTTTCTGCCAACGCGAGCCTTGCGCCAGGGACCTGTCGCGCTCCTGCCTCTCCACGGAGCTGAAGCCCGAGCTCATAAATCTGCCCCAATCCGGAAGCACCGATGGGATGACCGCGACACTCGAGCCCGCCACTAGTGTTGACGGGTTGTTTCCCTCCAAGCTTCGTAGCGCCTGATTCAGCATACAGTCCCCCTTCGCCCGGTGGACAAAATCCCATGGATTCAACCTGATGAAGCTCTCCCCAAGCTGTAGCATCATGCAACTCAGCCAAGCTAATATCTTCCGGGCCGACCGCGGCCATTTCGTACGCTTGTTTTGCAAGACGTTCGCCGATATCTTCGCCATCCAGATCTCTATCTGTTCCCGAACCAGTCACGGATGCAAT
>JAFDDL010000148.1 GCA_019310865.1 Deltaproteobacteria bacterium
GTGCAAAAGACAACATACGAAGCAGCAAAAAAGAAAAACGGTTCAACATTTCATGAGCTGTTCGTTTATGCTTTTGCCAAAAGAGCACGGACAAACAAGTTTGTCCATGCCACCCACAACTACCTGCATGCCACCCACAACTACCTGCATGCTACCACAATTACCAACGTGAAAATCGGCAAATATCGATCAAAATGAAAGAAATCGATAGATCGCTCCAATACCCCAGTAGCTAAATATATCTATAACACTCTGTTATTAAATAGAATAATTTAGACTCATGGAAAAGCCTGCAGGACGCGGTGTTATCGATAAGTGTATTTATATATCGATAAAAAACAGCAAAATAGAAATTGTCCATAACTTTTCCATACGTTTTTAATAATCGATACTCCTGGGATGCGTATAGGTCTATGGATCGGCATCAATGGAACCTACCGATCCAATGCATTTATCGTATGGAAGAATCCCATGGCATTTAAAGTGGAATCGCGGTTTAAAGCCACATGGCTGTCAACGACAGACACACACGGCACATCACCCGGTGATAAACGTCATTATTTCCGGCGGCGGTATACCTATACGGAGCATATTCCTGAACGACGATCCGGAAAAGATCGCAGAGACGGCGGTGGCTTTGAGATTGGACGCGAACCCTTCGACCCCGAACCTTGAATCATTTCTCGTTTATTCTCGAAGCGCAAACCTTATTTTTATTACATTTGAAACAGCATACCAGGCGCCGGCCTATCGAACCGGCAAACCGAATTCCATTTAAAAAAAGACATTACCACATTGCTTAATTCAGTAAAATGGATTATGTATCCCTTTTTCTATCTAGTTCAAAAAGCTTTGGCAATCTGTCTGATCGGCTTTGAACATACGATTTTCAGGAGTCTGTTTTTATATGAACCAAACCGCATTTAAAATAACAGCCCGCAAGGCGGCCATGAAAAAAGAAATCCCGCCGGTGGGGGTCATTACACTGACGCTGAACCCGGGGCGCATTGAAGATCGGATTACCTTGCCCGCCGAAGTGGAGGCGATGGAAAACCTGTGGCTCAAGGCGGAAGTCCCCGGCCAGGTGACAGAGGTGATGGCTGAAGAGGGTCAGATGCTTTCCGCCGGACAAACCCTGGTTCGACTCGACGACCGGGATTACCGGTCCCGGCTGGCCAAAATCAAAGCCGGCCGCAAGCTGGCCAAGGCCGATTTCGATCGGTATTCGCAGCTGGCCCGGACCAACAGCATTGCCCGGAGCCGGCTCGATGAGGCCGAAGCGCGCCTGGAAGAATTGGCGGCGGGCTTCACCGAAGCAGAGGTGGCCCTGAAGCGAACCCGCATCGCAGCCCCCATTTCCGGAAGACTCAACGAGTTGATCGCGAAAAAGGGAGATTTTTTGTCCGTGGGCGATCGCGTTGCCCAGATTCTCCAATACGAAACCGTGAAAATCCGCGTCGGTGTGCCCGAAAGTGACGTGGCCGCCGTATTTGACATCGAGACGGCCGAGGTGCTGATTGAAGCGCTGGACAACCGGCTCATAATCGGGGAAAAAGTCTTTCTCTCTCGAAAGCCCCGCACCCTGTCCCGGTTATATGATTTGGAGATGGAGGTGCCCAATCCGGATGGTCACATCCTGCCCGGCATGTTCGCCAAGGTTTCCCTGGTGAAAAATGTCTTTGAAAACGCCCTGACACTCCCCCTTTATGCGGTCATCACCCAGGGGGACGAACAATTCGTTTTTATCGAAAACGATAAGGTTGCCAAAAAACGCGCCGTGAAAATCGGAATCCTCACCGGCTGGCAAGTTCAAATTACAGCCGGCCTGGAACCGGGCGATCGCGTCATTGTGGTGGGTCACCGTCTTTTGAGCCCAGACCAGCGCGTCACCGTCGTCAAAACCGTGGACAATCCCGAAAGTATCCTGTCATCATGATGATCCCGGAGTTAGCCGTACGCAAACGAACCAGTGTTGTTTTTCTGTCGATTATCATCGTCATTTTCGGCGTTGTTTCCTATGTGTCCCTGCCCCGGGAGGCGGAACCGGATGTCACGATTCCCTATGTCTTTGTATCCACCAGCTATCCCGGTGTGGCACCTGAAGACATGGAGACCGCCATCACCATTCCCATTGAAAAGAAGTTAAAGGGACTGGAAGGTGTTAAACATGTCAACTCTTCCAGCACGGAAGGCATGAGTTCCATCGTCATCGAATTCACGGCCGGCACCGACATCGACGAGGTGCTTTCCAAGACAAAGGACAAGGTGGATCTGGCCAAGCCTGAATTGCCCGGTGACCTGGAAGATGACCCGGAAGTCTTTGAAATCAACCTTTCCGAGATGCCGATCCTGGTGATGTCTCTTTCCGGAGACTTGGATCTGATTCGACTCAAAGAGCTGGCTGAAGACCTGGAAGAGGATATCGAGGCGATTCCCGGCGTCCTCGAGGCGGAGGTCACCGGTGGGCTGGAGCGTGAAATTCGAATCGAGCCCTTCCCCGAAAAGCTGGCATATTACGGCCTGTCCATACTCAGGCTGCAGACAATCGTTGCTCAGGAAAACCAGAATGTCTCCGGCGGCGCCATTCGAATGGCCGACGGCCGCTTTCAGCTCCGGGTTCCCGGCGAATTTAAAACACCGGATGAAATTCTCGGCCTGGTGGTGGGCCTTCACGAGGGCAGACCCATTTACCTGAAAGATGTTGCCCGGGTCATCGACGGCACCAAGGATGAAACCGGCCGATCCCGCCTCAACGGCAGACCAGCTGTGAATTTGCAGATCAAAAAGCGCTCCGGAGAAAACATTATCTTCATTACCGATGCAATCGATGACCTTCTTGATCGGCGCAGTGCATCCTGGCCCCAGGGCGTTTCCATTACCACAGTCATGAACACCTCCAATGATATTCGCCGTATGGTGGAAGGATTGGAAAACAATATTCTGACCGGCCTCGGCATGGTCATTCTTGTCCTGTTTTTTGTCATGGGCATTCGCAATGCCGTTCTGGTCAGTCTGGCAATCCCCTTTTCCATGTTTCTGACCTTCATTATTCTCAACGCCCTGGGCATGACACTGAACATGGTGGTACTCTTTGCCCTCACGCTTTCACTTGGCATGCTCGTGGACAATGCCATCGTCATCGTGGAAAATATCTTTCGGTACATGGAACAGGGCGTTCCCCGCCTCCGTGCAGCCGTCCAGGCCACCGGGGAAGTGGCCAAACCGGTTGCCGCCTCCACAGTGACCTCCGTGGCGGCCTTTTTCCCGCTGCTGTTCTGGCCGGGTATCATGGGCGAATTCATGGGCCATATGCCCCTGACGGTTATTATCACCCTGCTCTCGTCCCTTTTTGTGGCCCTGGTAATCAATCCGGCCCTGGCGGCCATATTTCTCAAGCTGCCCATCAGTAAGGACATCAACGAGAGGCAGGTCTCTCCAGAAGCCATAGAAAAGGCCGGTGAGGCGCCCATTACAATACGAGGCCCCCTGCTCAACACATATAAGCGGCTGTTGGACGGGGCGCTGAACCACAGGCTTGCCGTCATCATCATCTCTCTCTTGCTTTTGGCATCCATGGTCATGATCTGGCTCTATCGAATCGGGCTCGAAAAGCCGATTCAGTTTTTCCCCAATGTCGAACCGAGTGCCATCTTCGTCGGCTTCGATATGCCCGAAGGCGCCGATCTGGACTATTCCGACCGAATTGCCCGACAGATCGAGGTGGCCATGTGCCAAAACCACCAAGGGGAACTGCCTCCCGCGAATGCTGACCCGGCGGAGTGCTATTCAACCGACACAACGGAAAAGCGACATACCCTGGCAGACGGAACACGGTTCACCGGTCCCATCGATCTGGCGAACGTCGAAAATATTTACTCCAAGAGCGTCACCGTCGCCGGCGGTCAGGGCGTTTTTGAAAAGAGCCCACCCAATCATATCGGCGTCCGGTTTCACGAAATCGAAAAGCGGGTTGAGCCGTCGCCTGAAACCATTGAAAAAATCCGAAAGCGGGTTGTAAAAATTCCCGGCGCCGATATCAGCATCGTCAAAGAGGAAATGGGACCGCCCACCGGAGCGCCCATCAATATTGAAATTTCCGGTGACCATTTCACCACCCTGGGAGAAATCGCCCGACAGGTGAAACATGTCCTGGAGAGAATGCCCTTTGTGCAGGACATTCGGGACAATTATGTGGCGGGTTCGCCCACCGTTCGAGTCCGGGTCGATCGACAGCGGGCCGCGCTCATGGGCTTGTCCACGGAGATCATCGGTACGGCTCTAAAGGTCGCCTTTAACGGAATCAAGGTGTCAACATTCCGGGAGGGTGACGAAGAGTATGATATTACCGTCCAGCTGCCGGCCTCGGGGCGCCGAATGACCGACCTGCTTCGCGAGCTGTTGATCCCCACGAACGAAGGCCTGGTGCCGCTGAGCACCGTCGCGAAATTCGATATTACCGGCGGGCTGGGACAGGTCAACCGCATCGACCATCGGCGGGTGGTCACCGTTAGCGCGGATGTGGACGAAAACCATATCCCCGCACCGGTGGTGCGCTCCCAGGCGGAAAAATTCCTCTCGGAATTCACCCTGCCATCCGGATATCGAATCCAGTTCACCGGGGAGATGGTTGATCAGCAGGAGGCCGAAGCCTTTCTCACCAAGGCCTTCGCAACGGCGTTGTTTCTGATTCTGATGGTGCTCGTGACACAGTTTAACTCCCTGTCTCAGCCTCTGATTATTATATCATCGGTGATCTTATCGCTGGGTGGCGTGTTTCTGGGACTTTCCGTCATGGAGCTGCCCTTCGGCATCATCATGACCGGCGTCGGCGCCATCTCCCTGGCCGGGGTGGTGGTCAATAACGCCATTGTCTTGATCGATTACACCAATCATCTCAAGGCCCGGGGTATGCGAACCCGTGAGGCCATCATCGCAGCCGGTTGCACCCGCTTGCGGCCCGTTATACTCACCGCCGTGACAACCATTCTTGGCCTGTTACCCATGGTAACCGGCATTTCGTTCAATTTTAAAACCTTTAGTCTGATCACTGTCAGCGAATCGAGTCAGATGTGGAGCCCCCTGGCCTCGGCGGTCATATTCGGGCTTGCCCTGGCCACCGTCCTGACGCTGGTGGTGGTGCCGACCCTATATTCGGCCGTCTACACCAGCAGTATTGCCACCGGACGCGGCGTCAAATGGCTGCACAAAGCCTATTGGGCACCCTATTATCGCATCACCGGAACCAGGCCGCGCAGCGAGTAAAGGTGGCGGTCACCGGCAAAGCAGCTTTTACCGGCGACCGGAGTTTCATGACGGACCGAATGCTTAGACCAGGTTATGCTTTTTAACGAAATCTTCCAGGATCATGGCCAAATCCGGCCGTCCGATTTCCTGGAGATTGTACGTCACTCGGGTATTTGGTTTTTTAATATCGATGATGCGGTTGAGATCAATGGGCGTGCCAATGACAACTGCGTCACAATCCGTGTTGTTGATGGTGGTCTCCATATCCTTTAGCTGCCGGTTTCCATACCCCATGGCCGGCAAGAGACAACCGATTTCCGGGTAGATCTCAAAAGTCTCGGAGAGTCTTCCCACTGTATATGGCCGGGGGTCGACCAATTCTGCAGCACCGAACTTCTGCGCAGCCACCGTACCGGCGCCAATTTTCATATGCCCGTGGGTCAAGGTCGGACCATCTTCAACCACCAGCACCCGTTTGCCCTTGATGACGCTGGGATCTTCCATGTCCAGGGTGGAGGCGGCATCCACAACAACGGCGTCCGGGGCCAGGCAGGCGATATTCTGTCGAACCGCTTCGATGCCGGCAGCATCTGCACTGTCCATCTTGTTGATGACCACCACGTCGGCCATCCGCAAGGTGGCCGTGCCCGGGTAGAAAGTCAGCTCATGGCCGGGCCGGTGTGGATCGACGACGGTTACATGCAGGTCGGATTTGTAGAACGAAAAGTCGTTATTGCCCCCGTCCCACAGAATCACATCACAGCCATCCGGATCGTTTTCCGCGGCGCGAACGATGGCTTCATAATCAACGCCCGCGTAGATAACATTACCCCGGATAACGTGGGGTTCATACTCTTCCATCTCTTCAACGGTGCACTTGTGATTGTCAATGTCTTCCAGGGTCGCAAACCGCTGCACTTTCTGTGCGACAAGGTCGCCGTAGGGCATGGGGTGACGAATGGCCACTACCTTGAGGCCTTTGGCCATCAAATGCTCAACGATCCGGCGGGATGTCTGGCTTTTACCGCATCCAGTACGAACCGCACCCACAGAAACCACGGGTTTGGTACTCTTGATTTGTGTTCTCTTTGGCCCCACCAGCACAAAGTCGGCGCCAGCGGTATTCACGATGGAACTGACGTTCATGACATGCTGGTTGGACACATCGCTGTATGCGAATACACAGTCATCCACATCCAGATCTTTGATCAGTTTCGGCAGTTCTTCTTCCGCGTAAATGGCGATGCCATCCGGATACAACGAGCCGGCCAGCTCTACCGGATATTTTCGCCCCTCTATATCCGGAATCTGAGCGGCAGTAAATGCCACCACGTTGAAATCTTCATTATCCCGGTAAAGGGTGTTGAAGTTGTGAAAGTCTCTACCTGCAGCGCCAATAATCAATACATTTCTTTTTGTCATACGATCCTCCAATGGTGGTTAGTGCCCAACCACATATGGCTAATTTTGGATGGACACTAAAAAACAATTTGGGACAGAATTGCTTCGACCACCATGGATTTTTTCAGCTCATTGACCGAGCATCAGGCCGGTTCATGTCCAGTTAATACCTGAATCTTACACTCTTGAACCTCGCTTTTAACTCCCCAATGTCGCCACCATCACCGCTTTGATGGTGTGAATTCGGTTTTCGGCCTCATCCCAGACGATGGAAGCCGGAGACTCAAAGACCTCCTCGGTTACCTCCATACTCTCCAGACCAAACTTTTGATAGATTTCTTCACCGATGGTCGTCTCCCGGTTGTGGAAGGCGGGCAGGCAGTGGAGAAACTTGACATCGGGGTTGCCGGTTTTTTCCATAGCTGCCGCGTTGACCTGGTAGGGTTTCAAAAGCGCGATGCGCTCTTTCCACACAGCATCGGGTTCTCCCATGGAGACCCAGACGTCCGTGCACAGAAAATCACATGCCTTCACACCGCTTTCTATATCATCGGTAACGGTAATGCGAGCACCGGTGTCTTTGGCAATGTTCATGGCCTCTTCCACCAATGCCTCGTTGGGTTGCACGCCGGCCGGCGCCACGGCTCTAAAATCCATCCCCGTCTTGGCGGCTCCCACCAAAAGTGAGTTCCCCATATTGTTCCGGGCATCTCCGAGGTATGCGAACTTTACCTGGGATAACGGTTTGTCCGTGTACTCCATCACAGTCATCAAATCCGCCAAAACCTGGGTTGGATGATATTCGTTGGTCAGGCCGTTCCATACCGGTACGCCGGCGTATTGAGCAAGCGTTTCCACTTTTTCCTGGCCAAAGCCCCGGTACTCGATGCCGTCATACATTCTGCCCAGCACCCGTGCCGTATCCTTCATGGACTCCTTTGCACCCATCTGAGACCCTGAGGGCCCTAAATAGGTCACGTGTGCGCCTTGATCGTAGCAAGCGGTTTCAAAGGCACATCGGGTTCGGGTGGAAGCCTTTTCAAAAATAAGCGCAATGTTTTTGCCGATCAGCCGCTGTTGCTCAAGCCCTGCGTATTTGGCTTTTTTAAGATCAATGGACAAATCGAGTAAAAATTTGATTTCCTTGGGTGTAAAATCAAGGAGCTTTAAAAAACTTCTATTTTTCAAATTGAACGCCATTTTATCCTCCGGATGTTTAAATAAGTGTCTTTGGGTTTTTTCTATTGAGAAATCAACAATTTGATTTCATTAATTCATATTATGAAACAATCATAATAAAAATATATAAAATGTCAAGTACATTTTTAGAAAAATTCGAATGCGCCATATTTGATTGCCCGATTCAAACCGCCTTTGAATTTCCACAGGACAACAAACCCTTAATTATTCGATTGACGATCGGCGATTGATTATCTATTGTACATAAATATAATGATATGATCAATACATCTAAAACGACTGGATTCATTTATGGTAAAAACCAACATTCATCGCAAACTCTATGAATATGTTGAAGAAGAAATTGGAACGAAAATCATCACCGGCGTTTACCCCCCCGGTGATACCCTTCCGAACGAAGACGCCCTGTGCAGCGAGTTTGGCGTCAGTAAAGGGGTCGTCAGAGAGGCAATCAAGGTCCTCAATAAAAAAGGGCTTGTCCAACCGCGACCTAAAATCGGCACCCTCATATTACCCCGCAGTCAGTGGAACCTATTCGATGCCGATGTGTTGAGCTGGAAATTGAAAACCGGTAAAAAATTTGATTTTCTGAAAAAAGTGACCGAAGTGCGGCGCATTATCGAATCGGAAGCAGTGAAAATAGCCTCCTGCAGAGCCACCCCTGAAGAGATTAAAAAAATTCGACATCTTTATGACCAGATGAGCATAATGTTAAACTCACCGTCTGAATACACTTACGAAAAATATTTAGAAATCGATATGATGTTTCATACCGCAATTCTGGAAGCTTCGCACAATGAGCTGCTCGCCCAAATCGGCCATACCATCAGAAACGCCGTCCATGCCGCTCGCCGGAAAGACCATCAGGATATTAAGTTTCAGATGGATGTATTGCCCTTTCATGCCGCCATGCTCGAAGCCCTTGAAACAAAAGACCCGGAAGCGGCCCATACCGCTGCCAGAAAGATGTTCGAAGATGTTAATAAAAGT
>JAFDDL010000149.1 GCA_019310865.1 Deltaproteobacteria bacterium
GCTCAAACCCCACGCTGCTTCTGCCGGTGGCCATGGCGGCGGCCAGGGTGGTGCCGGTGCCCAGAAACGGATCGATCACCACATCGTCCTTGACCGAAAACATGTTCACGAGCCGGTAGGCCAGTTCAAAGGGAAACGCAGCGCTTCTCAAGCGCGCCTGGTTGCCGGCCAGCTTCTGGACAGTGCCCTTTAAATCCATCCACACATCGGAGAACCAGACGTTTCGCTCCTCCCAGAAAAATGCGCTTTCCCGGCGGTTTTGCTTTTCTGCCTGTGTTTTAAACTCGCGCTTGGCACCTTTTCTCAATATCAGGATATGCTCATGCTCCAGCGTGACATAAGCGCCGGGG
Organism: Deltaproteobacteria bacterium; assembly: GCA_019310865.1. The sequence goes on from JAFDDL010000149.1 coordinate 351, forward strand.
GGCATCATGCCCGATCCCATGAACTTGTTGGGAGCATTTGTTTGCTTGCGCCATAAAATTTCCGGCAGCGGCAAAAACCCGATTTCAAGCATCTTTGACAAAATTCGTGCATGGTTCGGATAGAGGGTGAAATTATCCTTCAGGGTCCGGGTGGCGTCCCCGATATTGATGCAGGCAATGCCACCCGGGACCAGGACGCGGTATACGTCCTGCCAGACCGGATCGAGCAGTTGATGCATCCGCTCAAAGGCGTCCATTGCGTCTGCCCGCGACAGGGCCTTATCAATTTTTTTGTTTTGGCTTCTGAATGAATCGTCCCACATTTCGATCATGGGATAGGGCGGAGACGTCACCACCAGATGCACGCTTTTGTCAGCAAGCGGTGTCATTCGAGAGGCATTTTTAAAGTGAATGCGATGGGTTGTTTGCATTTTGTTGACATTACCCGCCTATTGGATTATTTGGAACAGGGCTCAATCGCCCTCATCGGATCGGGTCACCATAGCAAAATGCCCGGGGTGATGCAACGGAACAGTAATTCTTACACCATACCCCAAAAAAGGAAATATGGATCACACCAAGCTCAAGGTTTCAGTCCTCCTGTTCTTTTCGGTCATCTCCCTGGGAACCACCGGGTATATGCTGCTTGAAAACATGCACCTGTTCGAAGCCTTGTACATGACCATCATCACCATCAGCACAGTAGGGTTTTCTGAAGTCAAGCCGCTTTCACCTGCCGGGCGGACGGTGACGATTTTTATCATCATCACCGGTATCAGCATGGGGACCTATACCCTGGGCCAGATTTTCAAGGTGTTTATCGAAGGTGAACTCAGAATCATCATGGGGAGACGCAAGTTGGAAAAGAACATCTCAAGATTGAAGGACCATTGGATCATATGCGGATACGGCCGAATCGGAACGATCATCAGCCGGGAGCTTTCGACCGACAAAATGAAATTCGTGGTCATTGAGCGTGATAGCGGTAAGGTCGAAGAGCTCGAGCAGCTCAAATACCTGTTTCTGAACATGGATGCCACCACCGAAGAGGCGTTGCTGGCCGCCGGTATCATGGATGCCAAGGGGATCGTTACGGCGGTCCGGTCCGATGCACACAACGTATTCATCACCTTGACGGCCAAAGGATTGCGCTCGGATATCTTTGTTCTGTCCCGGGCCTCGGATGTGAAAAACGAAGGAAAGCTTCTCAAGGCCGGCGCCACCCGCGTGGTGTCTCCCTACGTAATCGGGGGACGCCGTATGGCACAAGTACTTCGCCAGCCGACAGTGGTCGATTTCATCGACACGGCCATGATGAACGGTGAATTGGCGCTTTCCATGGAAGAGGCCATGGTGAACGCCACCTCCTCTCTTATTGACAAAACCCTTATGGAAAGCAATATCCGCCAGGATTTTGGTGTGATCATCATCGCCATTAAAAAACCCACCGGTGATATGATTTTCAACCCCATGCCAACCGAAAAGCTCGAAGCCGGTGATGTGGTAGTGGTTATCGGGAAAAAAGTCGAGTTAGAACGATTGGCGGATGTTCTCAATTAAAAGGAAACGGGGTCGCACCCCAGCCGGTTAAAGATCCTCTGCCTCCTTCAGGATCAAGAACTGTCGGTGGGAGATTTGCAGGCGGTTTTAAAGACCAGTAACGCCAATATCTCTCAGCACTTGACCATCTTGAGAAACCAGGGGATCGTGAAATCGCGCAAAGATGCAAATTTTATCTACAACCGCATATCCGACAACCGAGTCGTCCAATTGGTCGATACGCTGCAGGATCTGTTCTGTTAGCAACAACTGAATTTAATTTCAATATTTGGGAAGGGGTACGCATCATGAAAGTCGGCAACCGAATGGTTCGACTCTCCATTGAAAAACCGAAACTTGTTATCATATGGATGGTTCTGATTACCCTGCTCCTCGGTGCTTTGATCACCCGGGTGAAGGTGGACACGGATCCGGAGAACATGCTCTCGGAAAAAGAGGCGGTTCGGGTGTTTCACCATGAAACCAAGCGAATGTTCGGATTGCACGATGTGGTGGTGCTCGGTATTGTCAATGAAACGCACCCGGACGGCGTGTTCAATCCGGAAACCCTGACCAAGGTGGACCAGTTGACCCGGTTTGCCATGAACCTGGCCGATGAGAAGGATGGGCACCGGCGGGTGGTGACCCGGGATGTGATTGCACCGGGAACCGTGGATGACATTCAGCAGGCAGGCCCCGGCCAGGTCCGGTTTGAGTGGCTCATGCCCAAAGCGCCGGAAACCCGGGAAGAAGCGCTGAAAATCCGGGATCGGGCCATGGCCAATCCCCTGCTCAAGGGGACTCTGGTCTCTGAAGACGGCCAGGCGCTGGCCATCTATCTTCCCATTACCGAAAAGGACTTTGCCTATGAGGTTCGCAGCAGGCTTCTGGAGAAAATTAAAGCCTTGGATGGCGATGAAGCTTACTACATCACGGGCCTGCCGGTGGCCGAGGATACCTTCGGCGTGGAAATGTTTACCCAGATGGCTATGTCGGCACCGCTGGCCATGGTGGCCATTTTCATTCTCATGCTCCTGTTTTTTAAAAAAATCAAGATGGTCATACCCCCCATGATCGTTGCCATGACCACGGTGATCTCCACCATGGGGCTGCTCATTGGAACGGGCAACACGGTTCACATCATGAGTTCCATGATACCGATTTTTCTCATGCCCATTGCGGTGGTCGATTCCATCCATATATTATCGGAATTTTTCGATTCCTATCAGCAGATTCAGAATCGGCGAAAAACCCTGGAAAAGGTGATGGGACACCTGTTCAGACCGATGCTCTACACGTCGTTGACATCATCGGCCGGTTTTGCCTCCCTGGCCCTGACGCCCATTCCACCGGTTCGGGTATTCGGAATCTTCGTGGCCGTCGGCATCATGTTCGCGTGGCTGCTGACCATCATTTTTATTCCGGCCTATGTGATGCTGCTCAAGGAAAAGAGTCTGGCCGGTTTCGGTGTCGCCAAATCCGGTCAGACCACCGGGGGCCGCTCGAGTTTCCTGAACCGGATCGGGAACGCGACTTACACACGGTCGAAATTGATTGTGCTGCTGACCGTCGCTGCATTGGTGGTGGCCGGTTTCGGGATCAGCAAAATCGAGATCAACGACAATCCGGTCAAGTGGTTTCATAAGAGCCATGACATTCGGGTGGCCGACCGGGTGCTAAACAAACATTTCGGCGGCACCTACGAGGCCTACCTGGTGTTGGAAAACGCCGCGGGCGATCTGGATCTTTCCGCTGCGATCGAAGCCTTTCAGGATGAAATAAAGTCGAGCCTGGCAGAAGTCAATCCGGATGTGACCGATGCGGCCTTAGCCTTGGCCCATGGGATCAAAGCGGGAAAGACGGACGCCGCGGCCTTTTTAACAGCGCTTGCCGGTGAACTTGAAGCCAAAATGGACCTTGCGCCGGACGATGAATACGATCTCTGGGCCCAGGCCATGGACGCCCTGGATCGCGTGGCCAACCGCGGCCAGATTTTCAAGCGCCCGGATCTGCTGCGCTACGTGGCCCGGCTTCAGACGCATCTGGTTTCCCAAGGCGTTGTGGGTAAGAGCAACTCGGTAACTGATGTGACCCGGAAGGTTTATATGGAGCTGTTTGAAGGAAATGCAGACTATTACCGGGTCCCGGATACCGTCAACGCCGTTGCCCAGAGCCTGATTTCCTACCAGAACAGCCACAAGCCCGACGATCTGTGGCATCTGGTGACACCGGATTATGCAAAGGCCAATGTGTGGGTTCAGCTCAAAAGCGGTGACAACAAGGATATGGAGGCCACCATCGCGGTGGTGGACGCCTTTTTCCAGGACAACCCGCCACCGGTTCCCCTGAACCATCAATGGGCGGGCCTGACTTACATCAATGTGGTTTGGCAGAACAAAATGGTCAAGGGGATGCTTGAATCTTTCCTCAGCAGCTTTCTCGTGGTCTTTTTGATGATGGCTGTACTGTTCCGGTCTCCCTTCTGGGGATTTCTGGCCATGATTCCCTTGTCGGTGACCATCGCCCTCATTTACGGTATCATCGGGATTGTGGGCAAAGACTATGACATGCCGGTGGCGGTGCTCTCGTCACTGACCCTCGGGCTGGCGGTGGATTTTGCCATCCACTTCCTGGAGCGTTCCCGACAGGCGTATGCTGCTGCCGGGTCCTGGCGAGAAGCCATCAAGGAGATGTTCGAGGAGCCGGCCCGGGCCATCGCCAGGAATATCATTGTGATCGCAGTCGGCTTTACGCCGCTTTTGCTGGCGTCGCTGGTGCCCTATCAGACCGTTGGATTGTTTCTGGCCAGCATCATGGCCATATCCGGCCTGGCCACCTTGTTCATACTTCCCGCGTTGATCAAGTTAGGGGAACGGTGGCTGTTTCAACGAGCGGTTGTTACTGACGACGGTAACCGTCAAATTCAAGCATAAAGGAGATCGAATCATGAAGAAACTGACGAAATGGATCGCGACTGTTGTACTGGTGGGAGTGCCCCTGCTGGTCTCCAATGCATGGGGAGAAGAACTGAGCGTCCGTGAAATTGTGGAAAAGGCCAACCTGGCCGCCTATTACGGGGGGGATGACGGCCGATCCACGGTGCGCATGACGATTTCCGACAGCCAGGGCCGAACGCGCAACCGCGAATTTGTCATTCTGCGGCGCGATGTCGTCGACGGGGGCGCACAAACCTTTTATGTCTATTTTAAAAAACCATCGGATGTGCGGAAAATGGTCTTCATGGTTCACAAGCATATTGACAAGGATGATGACCGGTGGCTGTACCTGCCGGCCCTGGATCTCGTGAAACGCATCGCCTCGTCGGATAAACGGACCAGTTTTGTGGGGTCGCATTTTTTCTATGAAGATGTCTCCGGGCGATCCATCGAAGCAGACAACCATGAATTGATAGAGGTGACCGATACCCACTACGTCATTAAAAACACGCCCAAGGACTCGGACAGCGTAGAGTTCTCGTCCTATACCATATGGATCGACAAGGAGACGTTTATCCCGGAAAGGGCCGTGTACCTGAATAAGCAGGGCCAAGAATACCGCATGGTGGAAGCCCTGGCGGTGGATAATTTCCAGGGGATTCCCACGGTCATGAAATCCCGTGCCCGGGATCTGGCCTCCGGCGGTGAGACGGTTTCGGAATTCAGCGACATTCATTACAATCTCGGCCTTGAAGAAAAATTGTTTACGGAACGGTATCTAAGACGGGCGCCAAAGCAAGTCAGGTAAAAACCTTACCTCATGTCCAATGGCGGCGTTCTCGCATTTTTGAAATCCTCGAAATAGTTTATCTATGTCTCCGGTTTCAAAAACGCTGCGGCCTTGCCCTTGAACATGATCTAAGGTTTTTAACCACTCCACGTAAGGGAGCTGAATATGGGATTTGTGGTACTGCGGATATTGTGCTTTTTCGCTGTGTTGTTGATGTTGTCCGGAACCGGTTTTGCGAGCATCCTTGGCGACAAACTTTACGATCGATATGAAATCGAGGTGAACGGGTTTGTCGAATTTCGCCAGGGGGTTCGGCTTCAGGACGACCCGAACGAAAAAGGTGCGTCCATCTCCGAAGCGCGCCTGCAGCTTGAGTTGAGCCGGAGTTTCGACTGGGGAATGCTAAAAGTCAAGGGCGATTTGGTTGATGACCTGGTTCGCAGCCAGGGACAGGCGGCATTGCGGGAATTACATCTCTCCCTGTCTCCGCTGGATTTTCTCGATGTCAAAATCGGGCGCCAGGTCCTCACCTGGGGTACCGGAGATCTGCTGTTCATCAACGACCTGTTCCCAAAGGACTGGGAGTCTTTTTTCATCGGGCGAGATGACGCCTATTTGAAGTCGCCTTCAGATGCCGTTAAGCTGAGCTTCTATTTTGATGTGGCCAATGTGGATATTGTGACCTCACCGTTGGCGAACCCATCTGTCTATATTGACGGCACACGGCTATCCTATTGGAATGGACTACTGGGGCGGCGGGCCGGCCGGGATTTTATTTTCTCCGACCATGACCGAAACCGTTTTTTTACGGACGGGGAAACATCCATCCGCGTATTTAAAAACATCGCAGGCGCTGAAGTGGCCCTGTACGGATATCACGGATTCTGGAAAACGCCCGAAGGCGTGGATCCGGTGGCAACCCGGCTATTTTATCCAGACCTTACCGCCTATGGGGCCGGCGTCCGACTGCCGGTTTTCGGTGGAATCGGGAATGTGGAGATCGGGTATTACGACTCCTCGGACGACTCGGAGGGGGATGACCCACTGGTTCGAAACAGCGAATTTCGGTTTTTAGCGGGATTTGAACGCGAGATTGCAAGGGATTTTACAGGCGGTTTCCAGTATTATCTGGAATGGATGGACAATTATGACGCCTACCGGCAAAGTATCGGCGCCCAGCCGGCTAAAGACGAATTCCGGCATCTTTTCACCCTGCGCCTGACAAAGCAGATGATGAACCAGAACCTGAAATTGACCCTGTTCACCTATTATTCACCATCGGACCAGGATGCCTATCTTCGTCCCAATGTACACTACAAGGTTACGGACAACTGGGCCGCCGAGGTCGGTGCCAATCTGTTTTTCGGTGAAGAAAACCATACGTTTTTCGGGCAGTTTGAGGATAACACCAATATGTATGTGGGGGGCCGTTTTAGCTTCTGAATTAGAATACAGAGGTGCCAATTGCTGTTTTAAGAGACGAAAGTAAGATTAAAAAAAAGGAGACTTGCTATGATTATAACGGATTGGATACACGTAGTTGCCGGCATTTTTATTCTGGGCAGCCTGGCACTTGGAACCTGGGTACATCCCTACTGGTATTTTTTTACCGCCTTTGTGGGCGCAAATCTTCTCCAATATGGCTTTTCGGGATTTTGCCCCATGGCGTTGATATTAAAGCGGTTGGGTGTGCCGGAAGAATAGTGCTGAGCACTCAGCACTTAAAGGGAACGTTCCATCACCTTTTCGATGCGATCCCGGGCGGACAGCTCCGATAGCCAAATTTTCGGAATGGCGTCCATGCCCAGGTGTGCGCCCAGCACCATGCCGGTGATCATGCCCCGGGCAGCTGAATCGCCGCCGGCCATTACATTTTCCACCAAGGCGTCTTTCAAATTGTTTTCGTATTTAGTGATAAGGTGAATGACACTGGGAAAAGCGGCGGATGTGGTGCACATCTGACCGAAATCTGCAATGGTCTCCAACGTGTCCGAATTGACGCTGTTTTGTCCGGCCCGCACCCAGTCCGACACGGTCGAGTTTGCAAATGCATTTTCAGTCACCTGATCGATGGCGGCTGTGGGCGCTGCCCCTTCAAGGATTTTGACCATCACCTTTGAAAAGAATACCGCGGCCTCAACCACCCCGGGATGATGATGGGTCATGATGGTTTGGGAACGGGCGGCTGTCACCAGATCCGTTTCATTGTTTCCATACCAATAGACCAACGGCGCGATGCGGGCGGCGCCTCCCAGATCGGTTGAGTCCGATCCGCTTTCCGAAGCCGCCTTGCCGGCGGAAAAATTTTCCAGGGTTGTCTGGGTTGCCTTGTCCACATATCCGTCATAGGACTGAAAAAACGCCTGCCAGGCCTGGGAAAAATGGTCTAGATCAAATCCAGGGCGACTGGCGATGGTTTCCAACAGCAAGAGGGTCTGATCACCGTAATGGGTGAAATCCCCCTTA
>JAFDDL010000150.1 GCA_019310865.1 Deltaproteobacteria bacterium
AGCACGCAGCATATTGGGTGCGGTCCGAATTGACTTTCGGCTCAGAAAAGATGGACCTAATAAGTATCACATGAATCCGTTTTAACCCAGTGACCGCTATATATTGTGGTGCAGCTTATGTTTTCTACAACCGATTGCATTTGCACATTTTATCGAAATCGGATAATAACATTTGACAAACATGGTAGATGTTGGACTTTCTTGAGACTTTGAATCTATCGACAGTTATCTAGTGTCCATCCAGAAATAGGCAAATTTGGTTGAGATCAAGGCTTGCGAAAAATTTTACCACAGGCATATGGTTGATATCGGAGTCTTCGCTTACCTCCGAGGATAAAATCGCAGACATCGAATTGGCCATTTGTGGATGGGCACTATCGATTGGGTAAGTTAAAGGGCGAAAGTTGAGGTGCTCCATGATTCAGAAACAAAACATCGACACACTTAGATCGTTTTACGACCTGATGGAAAAAACCCGCACAGTTCGAGCCGTTATCGTCAGCCGGCTCATTTCATCCCAACCCGGGAACCGGAAACATATAGATGCTTTGAAAAATGCACTTGCATCGTTGAAAAAACGTATCCGGAACGGCTACAAGACCGACTTGATACTGGAAGGTTCTGACAGTATCGAGGTGGATCTCTTCTATGAAATCAAAGAGCTTGAAAAAGATGTTCATTACCTTCAAAACGGCGAAGAACTATTTTTATCTTACCTGGAATCGTTGCATCCGGACTTTTCATTTTATGTGAAAGAAGGTGTTAAACAATTGCAGGATACTCATTTCAACTGTTTTATTACAGACCGAGACGGCACCATCAACAATTACTGCGGCCGTTATCGCTCCTCTATCCAATCCGTGTACAATGCGGTGTTTCTGACGCGCTTTGTCATGCATAGAACCTCCCATCCTATCATCATCACTTCGGCTCCGCTGAAGGGCCCCGGTCTTATGGATGTATGCACCCTGCCCAGTCAAACCGTCATCTATGCCGCTTCAAAAGGGAGGGAATTCATAGATCTTGCCGGTGTGCGGAGAAGTTTTCCCATAGATACCGATAAGCAGCAATTGATCGACCGGTTGAACCGGCGATTGAAGGCGCTGGTTGCTGAAGCTTCCCATGAAAGATTTTCTCTGATCGGATCGGGTTTGCAATTGAAGTTCGGGCAAACCACTATCGCCCGGCAAGATATCAACGGCTCTATTTCAGAGGATAGATCCAAAGCGTTTCTGGACCTGATAAAAAGCCTTGTCGAAGAAATCGACCCGACAGGAGAAAATTTTAAAATCGAAGATACCGGCCTGGATGTTGAGATTATCCTCACTTGTTCAGATCAAGACGGCGGGCTGAAAGATTTTGACAAAAAAGAGGCTGTCTGGTTTCTCGACCGGGAACTCAATCTTCACATGGAAAACGGGCCTCACCTGATTTGCGGCGACACCGCTTCCGATTTGCCGATGCTGGAGGCGGCGATGGAGAAAAGCACAGATACACGCTCGATTTTCGTAACCAAGGATCCGCAGCTTGCCGAACGGGTAGCGGCTATTTGTCCTCAGGCGCTGACGGTACCGGAGCCCGACATGCTCATTGCAATCTTAAACCGGCAGGCAGGTAGAATGAAAAGGGAAAAACAAATGGTGGCGCAATGAAAGTAAAAAAATGTAAAGGCATTATTTTTGACTTGGACGGTGTGATAACGGGAACCGCCAGAGTGCATGGCCTTGCTTGGGAAAGCATGTTCAACGACTATTTGAAAATAAAGGCGGACCGAGACGGCACGACCTTTGTTCCTTTTGACCGGGAAAGGGATTATTTGGAATATGTGGATGGGAAACCCCGCATGAAGGGTGTGGAAAGCTTTCTGGCGTCCCGGGGAATTGAACTGCCTTTCGGTGATTATGACGATCCGCCGAAGAAAGAAACCGTCTGCGGACTGGGCAACCGAAAAAACAAAGACTTTCAGAAAGTTCTTCGAAAAGAAGGCCCGGATGTTTTTGCGTCAACAATAGATTTTATCAAAGCATGTAAGAAAAGGGGCATAAAAACAGGTGTCGCCTCATCCAGCCGCAACTGCAAACTCATCCTGGACTTGGGCGGCATTGAAAAATATTTTGAAACCCGAGTATGCGGCATTGTTTCCCGTGAACTTAATTTAAGTGGCAAGCCGAATTCGGACATATTTGTGACGGCAGCTAATAATATGGGTTTGCAGCCATGCGAGTGCGTGGTGGTGGAAGATGCCATCTCCGGGGTTCAAGCCGGCAGAAATGGAAATTTCGGACTGACGTTGGGGATCGCAAGGGGGATCGACAGTGACACGCTGATTCAAAACGGAGCGGATCTCGTTGTCTCGAATATGGGAGAAATCTCGCTGGATGAAATCGAAGCGTGGTTTGATGACGGCGTTGTCGCTGATGGTTGGAACCTCATTTACACCCACTTTGAATCGGAGGATGAAAAACTCAGAGAAACCCTCACGGCTGTTGGAAACGGTTACTTGGGAAACCGTGGCAGCTTCGAAGGGGAAACGGCGTCCGATGTCCACTATCCGGGCACTTACATTGCCGGTGTGTACAACAAGCCGGCCACCATTGTGGGCGGAAGACGCATCTACAACAACGATTTCGTTAATTGCCCCAACTGGACATTGGTAGAAGTCGCTATTGGGCGGTCCGAATTCGTCAGCCCGCTGAAGATGAGAATGCTTAGTTATAAACACAGCCTGAACATGAAGGAAGGGGTTGTCTCGAGAACCATGGTGGTCAAGGATACCCAGGGAAGAATCACCCGGATAGGTAGCCGCCGTGTGGCTTCCATGAATGACCCCCATCTGTGCGCCATCCAATTCGATGTGACGCCGCTGAACTACAGCGGCACCATACGTATCCGATCGGCCATTGACGGGCGGATCATTAACGACAACGTGGCCCGATACCGCCAGCTAAATCAAAAGCATCTATCCCCGGTATCCCAGGGGAAAGCCGGTTCCAGTGTCTTTTTGCACACCGAAACAAATAAATCCAAATATCAGATTGTGATTCACGCCAAAACGGCCGTGTATCAGGGGGGAAACCTCATCAGGCCGACCAAAACGATTCAACAAAAAAAGGGCTATATTGCCGAATCAATCGCCCTGAATGTCAGTGAAAACACAACCTGTCGCCTGGAAAAGATGGTCAGCGTGTTTACCTCCTTGGATAAAGGGGGCAAAGATTCGCGCAAGGCAGGCAGACAGGCATTGTCAAAGATCAAATCCTTTTCGGACGTTTACGAACCCAATGTTCGCGCATGGGCCAATCTTTGGAAAGTTACAGACATCCGCATTGATGGCGACCGCTTTATGCAAAAAGCGGTCAGGCTGCACATCTATCATTTGCTGGTGGCCGCATCACCCCACAACGTTAATATTGATGCCGGAATAACTGCCCGCGGTCTTCACGGAGAGGCTTACAGGGGCCATGTTTTCTGGGATGAACTTTATATTCTGCCATTTTACAATCTTCGATTTCCCCAAATCTCCAAGGCTTTGCTGATGTATCGATACCGGCGGCTGGACGGCGCCCGCCAGTACGCGGAGGAAAACGGATATAATGGCGCCATGTATCCGTGGCAGACCGCTGACGGCAGTGATGAAGAAACCCAGTCCGTTCATTTTAACCCTGCCGCCGGTTCATGGGGCCCGGATTTAAGCCGTCGCCAGCGGCATGTCTCGATAGTGGTCTTTTACAATGTCTGGCGGTATGTTGAAGATACAGGAGACCGGAAATTTCTTCATCGATATGGTGCCGAAATGATGCTGGAGATAGCCCGATTTTGGGCCAGTATCGCGCAGTGGGACGATGGCTCCGGCAAGTATTCCATCGCAGGCGTTATGGGACCCGATGAGTTCCATGAAAAACAGCCGGGTTCAAAGATGCAGGGTGTAAAAGACAACGCCTACACCAATATCATGGTTGTGTGGCTGCTTGAAAAGGCGATGGAAGTTATCGATGCCCTTTCGTCGGCAGCCCTCAAACGGCTAAAGGAAAGAATCGGTTTTGAAATCAAAGAGACCGAAAAGTGGAAAGAGATTCGTCAAAAGCTTAATATAAATATTACGAAGAACGGAATCATCAGCCAGTTTGACGGCTACATGGCGTTAAAGGAACTCAACTGGGATCATTACCGGGGAAAATACGGCGACATCCACCGCATGGACCGTATCTTGAAGGCAGAAGGAGACTCGCCGGACCATTATAAGGTGGCCAAGCAGGCCGACACACTCATGACCTATTATGTGCTTTCACCAGAAGCTGTGGGGGATATCTTGACACAGTTGGGTTATCCAGTGGCGGATCCCATCGATTTGATGAAAAAGAACTATGCATACTATGAGCAGCGTACCAGCCATGGATCGACGTTGAGCAAAGTGGTTCACGCCATTATTTCCAGCTATATGGCCAATGAAGTGACGGCCTGGGAGTGGTTTGTAGAAGCCATGGAGTCGGATATATACGACACTCAGGGTGGCACCACACCGGAGGGTATCCACTGCGGGGTCATGGCCGGAACCCTGGATGTGATTACGCGCTACTTTGCCGGAATAGATTTTTCCAAACCGGTTCCTCAGATCGCCCCTAATTTGCCCGAACACTGGAAAGGCCTTGTGCTAGAAGTGCACCATAGAAATAAAGGCTATCACTTGGATCTGTCACACGACAAAATCAAAATCACTTTAAAGGGCGGAACAAAAACGCCCCAACCGGTAAAGGTTAATGGTAAGACCGTCATGCTTTCGTGCGGTAAAACGCGCACCATCGGCATACGGAGTTAGCCAAGCGATGAACAGGCCGACGCACATCTACCGCCACATTCTTGAGCATCTCTTGATTCCGGACATAACCCCGCCTTTGGCGCGTTATGCTACGGAAACGGCGTTTGTTCTGGCTGTATCTGGTGCGGCCGCTTCCGGCAAAACCATGTTTTGCCGACAGATGGTTGACTTTTTAGCCGATCGCGGGATAGGTGCCGTTCATGTGCCTTTAGACGGCTATCTTCTGGACCGGGAAACTCGCGACAGGAGAAACTTGAGCGGATATGATCCGCAGTCTTCCGATCTTCCGAAAATGATCGCTCAGATGAAGGCCCTGATCTACGAGGGAAAGTCCATAGACCTGCCCACTTACAACCATCAAACCGGCGTTCATGAATCGATCCTGCACATTCAGCATGCAAAAGTGATTCTGTTGGATGGCATTATGTCCATGCAGTATGAAATACGGGAGCGGTTCCCCAATTTGAACATCTTTTTTACAAGTGAGAATATTGTCATTCGCGGTCTGCGACTTCTTGTGGATATGCAGGAGCGCAGTTACACGGTGTTTCAGGCATTGGCACATTCCGACGCTGAGTTTGTTTCCTATAACAAATGGATCTATCCTCAAATTACCTTTGCAGATCTTAAAATTTGGGTGGACAAGGAAAGGGAGCTTTCCATCCTGAAGGAGCAAGTGTTAAAATGAAAAATACCCAACTACTCCTGTTCCGGTTCATATCTCGGTGGTTTGATGTGATCCGGTAATGGGCACTTGTACCCGGAAGTTCCTGCTTTCTTTTCAAACTCCTCCCGAATTTTCTCAAGGTGTTCGGGGTCCGTATACAGATCCACTGCAGAGACCGCCATTATCTTTGCTGCGTGCATCATCCCTTTATGCCCAATCGAGTGGGCACTGGTTGCAACATTCCCCCAGCTATGCCCTGTACTCGCTGTTGTAAAGCAGGTCGTGGAAAGCATGCTCACCGGGGTCACCCAACTCAGGTCGCCCACATCCGTCGAGCCTGTGCCAACAATTTTCTCGTCCAGCGCAGGAAAATTTTCTCCGACCAGGGGTTTATCTCGATACGCTTCCAGAATATCGACGATTTCAGGGGGAGGCTTGAGATATTCAATGGCATCGTCGATGTAATCCGAATTGGTGCGAGGGTAAGCATCGTTGATCTTTTGAGCATAGGCCATTTCTTCATCTGAGAACGCTATGGGACCGATCAACTCCATCGCCTGGTATTGCAAGTCGGCCAGGTAGTGGTTACTTAACACGTTGGAATACGCGGATTTGAAAATCTCTTCCACGCTTGTTTCCGTCATAAAGGTGGCACCCTTGGCTATTTTCCGCACGCGATCGGTCACCTCTTCCAGATAATCGGGTTTGGCGGCCCGGATGTAATAAAACACTTCCGCTTCCTCCGGGACGATATTGGGGGCAGTCCCGCCATTGGTAATTATATAGTGCATTCGGACATCGTCCTTGACGTGCTCGCGTAGATAATTGACACCCACATTCATCAATTCGACTGCATCCAGCGCAGAACGCCCTTCGTGTGGAGAGCCGCCTGCGTGAGCAGTTCTCCCGTGAAAACGAAAGTGGATATGATTGACCGCTACACAGCTTCCTTTGGAGGGTGCATTGAAGCTGCCGGGGTGATAATTAAACGCGGCGTCCAGGTCGTCAAAAATGCCCGCCTTGGCCATGAATACCTTGCCCCCCCCGGCCTCTTCAGCAGGACAGCCATAATAACGGACCGTACCCGGCGTACCACTAGATTTAAGCCAATTTTGAACGGCAAACGCGCCGGCAACTGCGCCGGTTCCCAGCAGGTTGTGTCCGCATCCGTGACCCGGCGCACCTTTGATGAGCGCTTCTTTTTTCGCTTGGTTTTTCTGTGACAAGCCGGGCAGGGCGTCGTATTCTCCGATAAATCCGATCAAAGGTTTCCCTTCTCCCCATTCTGCCACAAAAGCTGTGGAGATTTCAGCGATATTCCAGGTGACTGTGAAACCCTCCTTTTCGAGAAAATCTGCTTGTCGGCGAGAGGCCTTGAATTCTTTCCAGCCTAGTTCAGGGTATTCCCAGATGTCATCGGACATTCTAATGAAACGTGAGACGTTCTGTTCCAGGTGTTGAATTACTTGCTGCTTTGTTTTTGTATCCTGCATTTTTCTGCCTCCTCCATTAAAAACAGTATCCTTAATTTTGTCATTCATATATCAACTAATATGAAATGGATAGCTGGAAAAATCAAGCTCTCAATAAACTTGGCATATTCTTGCCAAAAGCTAAACATTGCTCGAATACCGATACATGGCATTTCTCCGGAAATCAACTCTGTTTGGGTTGTTCCAGATACATAGCAGTTATGTTGCGCGTTTTATTATGTTGCCAGTCTAATTCCTTTATAATTTCATTTCAAGGAGTTAAAAAAACTCCTTTGAATTCTGTAAGATAAGCACAAATAACGCATACTGAAAATTAAGAAAAAAATACTTAGAATTCAAAGCATATCTCGCGGGTTCCCAGATTTCAATTTGGTTTAACGCCACACGGTGTTAAGAACGAGCAAGGCCTTTTCTCTAAGAATCCTCTGGATCGCTTCATCATTGCAACCACGTTTTACCAAGCCGCGCGTAATGTTTGGATAGTCACGGTAGTCGTCAAACCCGATGATGTTGGTATCAAGATAATCGACCTATTCGGCTTTAAAATCCAGATATAGGTCCATTGCTGCATCGGTCCGCCTGTCTCAGGGAAACATTTGGGAAGTTCCATAGGCCAGTCAGCATCGAATTGTACCCAGGGTAATTTCGGGTATTACGATACTGTTGGAAGCAAAGAGGCTGACATTGTCCGCAAAAGTCAATTGTATGTTTAAGCTGTCGGCACCTGCCAATGTCCGAAGAACACCCGCAAACCGCGCGTGAGGGCGGGTGGTGCAACCGACATATGCGTTTCATCGGGCATATTAAAACAATGTATTTCCAGACTGGGATAAGCCCGAGATTTGAGTTTCGCGGTGATTTCCGGTGTTATTTCCGCCATTCGGGGCCAACCGTGTTCATCGTAGAGCTTAATTACGGTTTCTGTGGTCATCGGGCTATTGACCATCTGTACCTTCAGTTTTTCAACTGTTTCCAACCCACCGGCGGTAAAAAACACCTGTGCCTTCAAATCATCGTTATTGGCAGCAAAGTTTTCCTCCCACTGCCATACTTCTTCCTTGTTCCACCAGATCGCCGGGCTGATACAGATGTAACGGGTGAAGCTGCCCGGCTTATTGAACAGCACCCAAGTCAGGAACAGCCCTCCAAGCGAGCAACCTGCAATTATTGAATCGTGGGGGTCAACCGCGAATGTGTCATCAATTAGAGGCTTGAGTTCGTCGAGAAGAAATTCAAGAAACTTCGGTCCGCCTCCAAATCCGTGGTTCGCTAATCCCATTTCGCCCAGCATGTCTTTTTCGTACGCGCCACCGGTGTTGGGTGTAAGATCGCGCGATCGAATACTCATAGTTGCCAAGATGCTG
>JAFDDL010000151.1 GCA_019310865.1 Deltaproteobacteria bacterium
GCCTGTGGTGCGATATTTGTCTGGATGAATTCCATGTCGGGATTCGTCGCAAGGATTCAGCATCATGCCCTGGATATCTCGGCGTTTTTCCCACTGATTGGCGCGGTCCTGCTCGGCGGGATCTTGGGATCGTACCTGGGATCATCTAAATTTAGACCGAAAACCATGGAAAAGATATTGGGCGGTGTCATTGTGGTCGCCATATTCTTCCTTGGGAAAAAGATACTTCTTTCTTGAGAAAAGGGCCTCAGGTCCTGGATTTTAAAAATGAAAGACGAAATAGGCTCCCTTTACTGGGTGATATCACATCGGTGTAACAGTCAGTGCGACCACTGTTACATGGATTGCGGGCCGGGCAGCGATGCGCTGTCATTTGATGAAGCCCGGGCGGTAATAGATAATTTGCCTGATCGGATAAATTATCAGATTATTCTCAGCGGCGGCGAGGTGTTGCATCCCAAGAACCGCGATCTCCTGTTTTTCGTGGCCGATGGGCTGCAGAAGAAGTATGGCCACCGTCCGCTGGCCATCCAGACAAACGGGGATTTCCTGAATGAAAAAATTATTGATGATTGTGTTCATCACAACATCACGCATCTTTCCATCGCGTCCATGGATGAGCACCACAGAAGCAAGTATGGCTCTATAAGGGAAAAAAGACGTGCCCTGCGCTCGATGCTGAAAGGAAAGGGCCTTGTTGAAATGCACCCAACCCCAGTGCTCACGCCCGGGAAGGTTGCGCGCAGATCAAGGCTGCTTAAAGCAGTTCACATGGTTGCAAAGAATATACGGTTTAAACCTTCTTTTACCTTCTGGGGCGCCAACGAGGAGATCTGGTTGAAGGGCAATTGGGCACGGGGCCGGGCCCTTAAAAACGGAAAGACGCTGTACCATTCTTCTCATAACTTCTGTAACTTATGGTCAGGTGGACTGAATTTTCTTAAAACCGGCTCACCCCTCCAGGAAGTTGCGGTGCAATTGAGTTATGCCTTTCCCTGTTGCCCTTGTTCCCGCGTGGCGCTGGCCGATCTTCGGGAAGAACAATTGGTGTGTGCGCTGGAACGTGCTTCGAGACACAGTATGTTTCGCGCTATAAATATTGGGCGGCCATATTTAGGAGCTTCTAGGGGAGGGCTGACACCCTCCGGTGCTCATCGGCGCTGGAAAGAACTAAAAAACATTTGCCAAATGTGCGACGAAATCATCGTTCAACAAACGAAAGGAGAATTCCCGCTATCCCCTTTGGACATTTACTCAAATTGATAAACAACTTACTCCTCGACTACCACAATGTTCCTGGTTTAACATACACAGTCGATGTGTGGACAGATGCAGACGATGCCCGGGATTTAATTCTGGAAGAAAATAGATAAGGACTTATTTTCGGTAAAAGGAAACGCTAATGGACTATAATGAAATAGTAGAAAAAAGAAGAGCCATAAATTTTTTTGACACCCAGCGGGAGGTGCCCGACGAACTTCTTCGGAAAATGATCGAACTGGCTGCCAAGGTACCTTCCAGCTTCAACCTGCAACCATGGAACTTGATGGTCCTGAAAGACCCGGAAGCCAAGAAGCGGCTTCAGGCGCTTGCATGGGATCAGCCCAAGATTACCGAAGCACCGGTTGTCTTCCTTGTTCTGGCTGACAGAAACGGATGGCAGGAGGAGCACCCAACCCTTAAAAAAAATTGGGAAGAAATGATTAAAGCCGGGCAGATAACGCCGGATCGAAGGAAGTGGTTTCTGTCTGCAACAAAATCTCTTTATGGCGGCACTTCGGATGCCGCGCAGGCGTTTGCCGTCAAGAATACGGGGTTTTTTGCCATGGGGCTGATGTATGCGGCCACTAGCCTGGGGTTGGATACGCACCCAATGGATGGATTTGACCATGAAGCGGTTCGAAAAGCCTTTAACATTCCTGAAAACTACTGGATACCGTTGCTGCTGGCTGTCGGTTATTTGCGACCGGGCATTGAGGTCCTGCCGCCAAAATGGCGAAAGTCTTATGATGAAATTGTTGTAAATTTTTGATCAATTCATATTGAAACAGAACGTAAAAGCGAGGACCCGCCCCATGGGAAAAACACGGAAAAGACCTGAATTTACGGCTACCATGATGGGGGCTGTACCCTATCGTGATATGAAATATACAGCCGATGTGATATTGAAAAACTTTCCGGAAGCCCCTCGTATTCCGGTAATGACCCGGAGTATTCGATGGATACTTGAAGGGATGCCGTGCCTCGTTATTGACCGAGAAAAAAGACAGATACTGATGGCGCCTCCCGAAGAGCGGGAGGAAGAGGTCATCGCGTTTTACGAGAGTGTGGAGAAAGAGGACCTGGATTACTTTGCCGTTTCAGAAGAGAAAATGCCGTCTTTTGGCATGATGCTTGAAAAAATTAAGGAAGCGGAACTTCCCGAGTTAAAATGGGTCTCATTCCAGATCGGCGGGCCGATTGTAATGGGGGATTCCATCATGCAGATGGACGGGACCCCCGCCATTCACCATGAGACATTGCGGGATATGTTGATCAAAGGCATAAATATGAAGTCAAGGTGGATGGTAAAAACGATTGGAGAAATGCTTCCCGGCATAGAAATCATTTGCGACCAGCCCGAACCGTCACTTGTCAGCTTCACAGCGGCAGCGGGAACCGGGTCACGTGATGATGTGATTCATGCCCTAAACAGTGGTTTTAAGAGTCTATCGTGTTGTGCGTGGATTCACTGCTGTGCCAACATCGACTGGACACTGCTGACCGATGCCGATGTGGATATCATAAATTTTGATGCGTATAAATATTCGGATAAAGTGGCATTGTACGCGGGTGAATTTGACACATTTCTTGATAAAGGCGGTATGATCGGCTGGGGTATCGTCCCGGTTATGGCAGATATCCTGGTGGGCGAAAATGTTCAGAGCCTGGTGAAAAGATTGGAAGAGGGGATCGGGTTTTTTGTCAAAAACGGTATTGACGAGGAAAAATTGGCCCGTTCTTCATGGGTCCTGCCTTCATGCGAAACCGTGCTTTTAACAGATGAACAGTCTGATCATGTTTTTGAAATGACCCGGGAGATTTCTGAAATAATGAGGGAAAAGTACGGATTTAAGGTAAATTAACCCGTAAGCCCCCAACCCCACTTTTGGTGAGTGAATTATATCCCGTCCATCGGCCAGTTGCACCGTCACGCCCTGTTCGGTAATTTCCACAATGGTGACGCCATCCGAAAGCCGGGGAACTCTTAACGACGTCATCAATAATAAGTTGACATGACCCTTGTTTTCCTTCAATATAAGCTAAGTTTGTAAATGAAGGAAGACCGTTTGAATGTCAAACTCGACCCGCTCGTCCAGATCATTGTTTTCCTTCATATCTCAACCTTTGAATAAACGATGGAAAACAAAATGCAACCACATGAAATGAGTGATGATCAAAGGCGAATATACATTGACACGGCCCAGTTGCATGAGGCTTACATGGATGCATTTATCAAGAGCCGTTCGTATCGCGGCGGCATGCATTGGAAAAAAGCAAAGGGCAAAGAATACCTTTTTCGCTCTTTGGATCGATATGGCTATGGCAAAAGTCTTGGGCCGCGATCAAAGGAGACCGAGTTAACATATGCCGAATTTCACAACAAAAAGAAACAAGCTCTCGCTCTACTAAAGCGTTTGAAGGATCGACTCAAGGGGCAGGCACGTTTTTGCAAAGCCGCACGCATTGCCCGTACGCCACGGATTGTAACCACCATTTTAAGACTTCTTGAACAGCATCAGCTATTGGGCCGCAACCTTCAAATCATTGGTACCAATGCATTATACGCCTATGAGGTCCATGCCGGCGTTTTTCTGGAACGGGGTCTGCTGGCAACCCAGGATATGGATGTACTATGGGATATCCGGCCTAAGCTACGGCTGTTCGCCATTGATGAAGTAGATAACAAAGGTCTCATCGATATTTTACGTAAAGCAGATCGCTCATTTGATTTGCTCAGTAAGAAAAGTTTTCGTGCCGTTAATCAAGCCGGTTATATGGTTGATCTGGTAAAGCCGGAGCCCAAATCAATATTGGAAAGAGATCGCCGGCGGATGGGCAGTACCGATGACCTCATAGCCGCTGAAATCAAGAATCTTCAGTGGTTGGTTTCTGCGCCCAAATTCAGCCAAATCGTTATCGGTGAAGATGGATATCCAGCTACTATGGTGACACCGGATCCACGCGCTTTTGCTATACACAAGCTATGGCTAAGCAAACAGATTGATCGAGATCCTGTTAAAAAGAAACGGGATCGTACCCAGGCGTTGGCAGTATGCAAGTTAATCCTTCAATATCTTACAGAACTTCAATTCAAACCGGAAGAATTGCGGATGTTTCCCAAAGCAATCATAGCTGAAGCGGCGCAGGCATTTGACAGTTCGGACTTGCCCACGGATTATGGCGTGTAGACAAGCAGAGGTATGCAGGATAGCGACGGAACTGCGATAATTACCGGATCAGGAAGAGGTAAAATCCGATGAAGATTGGTGTTATGAATCACCCCGCAAGGCCGGTTCCCGGTTTAAAGCTGCATCTTGATTTCGGACATGCCAATTTGGGCAAAGACAATTATGAAATCTTTTGTAGCCAACTGGGGAAATACATCAAACATGTTCATTTTTCAGACAACCGGTCGAGCCAAGACCACCACATGCCCCTGGGTGTCGGCAACATCAACTGGAAAAATGCGGTCAATTCCCTGAAGGCCATCGGCTACGACGAAACCATTACCCTTGAGGTGTTTTGTGATGACCTTACCATGCTTTTTCCCTACCTGAATCTCAGCCGCAGACTGGTGCTGGATCTGTGGAGTGGATAGCTTGGGACACCGATTACCTCGGCCAAATTGCCGACATTAAAGAAGTCTGGACTGGATCCGCGCCTGTTTGGTCAACCGCAAGTATTTCTCAACGGTGGCCACCGCTTTTTCGTAACTCCGGACGGCCTCTTTATAGCGGCCCTGCCAGTAGAAGAAAAAAATACGGTTTGAGTCCAGGTAAGGAAGAATCAACCCTTCAACAGTCTTTCGTCAAATTAAAAGTGCCCAGCTTCTCCGACCACCACCTTTTTAAAATCGGAATGCAGAGGGTTTAAAAGGTAGTTCGACTCTTCGGGCACAATCACACTCGGGACTTTAAGCACAACACTTTGTCCACTGGCAATCCAGGTGTCGCCAATTGCCGTGGTGGAAAAGGGAATCGGATCCTCTTTCCAGTCGGCGGGCAAGCCTTCTGCTGCAAGCTCCAATACCAATTTTGAATCAAATTCAACAGGGATTCTGAGATAGGTATTTAGGATTTCTGCTAACTCCAGGTGGACAAGCATTTCAAGGGCGGCAAGAGACAGAGTACCGGCACAATAAACCATGGCTGTGCCTTTGCTGTTCCACCGGCCGCCAAATTTTAACGCTCCTTCCCCGCTAAAAGCGTTATCCACATGCTCGGGTTTAACAATTCGCCACCCTCGGATTTTCACGAGAAAACCCCATGCTCCAACCGGCCGATCAGGTCAAGGACCTCCTGGGCACCAAGCTCGGTGTCGGCGAATTCCATCGGGGTTTTGCCCCCAAGGGCTTTTTTTGAGGTGTTGAACCAAGAGCGGGCTTGATCGATATCTCCATCAAACAGGGCCAGTGTTCTATCAAATAATCTGGCTGCGCGATAAATCCGTTCTGATTCGTCGCTGCGGAATTTGCCTTCCTGTTTACGGCGGTGAAGCGTCCGGGAGGCAATGTTAACGGTTTTAGCCAAGGCTTCTCTGGGTACGCCAATTTCCTTCTGTAGAATTTCAAAGGTTGTATACGCTACTCCTCTTTTAATCGCTTGGATAGTTTGCATTCGTCCGGATCGGCTTATTTTTTGTAGAGCTTTTGATAAGTTACGGACCATATCTGGGTTTTTTCGTAGCTGTTTAAGATCAAATCCTATCGAGCCTCCTTTTATTTTGGAGGCTTTTGGGGTGCTTGCTGTTGGTTTCATTAAAACTCCTTCCGGCTCGTTATTGTATTGGCATGCCATATGGCAATATTAACGCGGCAATCTGGCAAAAAAAACAAAAACCGGAACGGGAGTGGATGCTCCTCATACTGGAATTACACGGATTATCATTATTCTGACCCATGGCATGAAAATTGCTGAATGTGTTATCAGCTACAAACTCCGAAATCGGATTCGACAAATGACGGTCACATATTTAAATAATGACGACACGCCGCTGGACGCTACGGGAAAAGTTTTGATGGCGCATCGAAATACCGGAACCGAGATCTTTCGGGACGCCGACGATGAACTCTTTAAACCGCTTCGGGCCTATGATTATCCGCCGGGGACTGTTTTTAAATCAAAGGACAGCGGCGATGACTTGGAATTGCAATGCTGGATCAGCTATGACTGCCCGCAATCCCTGAATGGTGTCCAATTTGAAGTTTTTCATCCGATAGGAGCGTTTAAAGGCTCGTTTCGACTTTCCGGAGCATGGTGGATACCGTGGGCATTTCGTCCCGGGCCAGGGAAAGTTTCGAATACCGAATGGCCGCATCCGTAAAAAGGATGGCGCTGCTAAAAGATGTCTTTAATCTTCACAAATCGGCGATATTCAGATTTTTTTCTTATTTATCATTAATACGTGCCAAGAATTTTCTGCAATCTCAAATTAATGATTGAAAATTTAGTTGTAATAAAGTAGATTCCTTACATGATTTCAGAGAATGATAAAACAGCAATAATCGATCTCGCAGATAAATATAAGGTAACACGTCTCTTACTTTTCGGCTCAAGCCTCGATTCAAATCGAGAATCCTATGATATTGACTTGGCTGTTGAAGGATTACCAGAGGACGTGTTCTTTAAGTTTTATAGCGAGTTGATTTTTAATCTTTCGAAGCCAGTCGACTTAGTTGATATTGGGAAAAAGTCCCGCTTTCGAGATATTATTGTGAAAGAAAGTATCCATTTATATGGCTAATCTTCGTGATAAAATTGATATTGATATTGAGAATATAAATCGTGTCTTTGCAGAAATGCCAACTCACGAAACGCTTCCACATCTTTCCACGCTGGAATTAGCTGGTGTGGCTACACTCCTTCATAACTTTTATAATGGCACAGAAAATATTATTAAACGAATATTGATCGAAAAGGGGCTAAATATTCCTCAAGGCAGTTCTTGGCACAAGGAATTATTGAATCTTGCAGTGAGTGAGGGAATTATTTCAAATCACATCAAAGAACAACTTGGGGAATTCCTTGCATTTCGTCATTTCTTCAGCCACGCATATGCAATCGACCTTTACGCAGAACGAATGGAACCTTTAGTAAAGTCAGCTTCAAATCTTTATGAAGCGTTCCAAATAGAAATTTCCCAAAACTACTAATTTCCATCACTCAACATTCATTCTTGAATATTCAAACATAAACGTTTGCCGCAAGGTAACATGTCCCCGCCCCAAAAGAAGAGTTCCTTGCTTTGTGATGTAATTGGAAACCGAATACACAAAGTTATCGTAGGCAGAGCTACACAGACCAATTCATGCTTATCTTACTGATTTCGTAGTAGAAATGTTTTGAACAGAAAAAGGAACTTCTGTTTAATGCAGCGTTACAGCCGGTCAAAGGGCGTTTTCTGCGGCATTCGCTATCCGTTTTCCGGGGCCTCCGATGATCCAAATACGGGCATAGAGGTGTTGATCTTCAATTCCCTGCATCCCTTCAATGTCTGTTATGATCGTTGGGATGCTTGAGGTCGCTCTTGGGGTTGGGTACAGTCAATTCACTTATTCCATAACTCGCTCAGATAATCCTTTATAACCGTGCCAATCTTTTTAGCCGCTTTTTCTGCATTTATCGCTTCGGTTTTGCTATATTCGGTTGGCCAGTGAACTGGATAGCGAGTGTTAATATAATACTTGTTTAGAACCTTACAATCGTCAAGAAGTGCTTCTATTTTTGGTTCCTTGGTCAAACAATTTTTATTAAGG
>JAFDDL010000152.1 GCA_019310865.1 Deltaproteobacteria bacterium
TGGCAATCGGCACGCAATAGGAGAGACAATGTACGAAATACGTTTTCACGGCCGAGGTGGTCAGGGCGCTGTGATGGCCGGAAAAGTCCTGGCCAAGGCCCTGGGTGAAGAGGGGAAAGTCGTTAAGGCGATTCCCTCCTTCGGCTTTGAACGGCGGGGGGCCCCCGTTGAATCATATCTGCGGTATGACGACAAGCCCATCAGAAAGATAACTAATATCTATCATCCTGACTGCATCGTCTGTTTGGATCCGACGTTGCCCCGAGCGGTCGATATCTTTAATGGCATGAACAATGACGGCGTCTGGGTTCAGGCCACCAAAAAATCCATTGAACAACTGGATGTTCCGGAAACCGTATCCAGGATCGGGCTTTGCGATGCCGTCGGCCTGGCCATGGAAATTCTCGGTAGACCCATTACCAATACAATCATGCTGGGCGTCTTAGCGAAAACCACCGGGATTGTCTCCCTGGAATCGCTGAGCAAGGGGATGGAATCCGTTGCCT
Organism: Deltaproteobacteria bacterium; assembly: GCA_019310865.1. The sequence goes on from JAFDDL010000152.1 coordinate 507, forward strand.
TTCGCGATGCGCTTCTCGAGAAAAACGTCGAGGCCGTTCAGCGGGGATATGAAGAAACGACGGTTCATGACATGTAGATAACAAGGAGACAGGATGAAGCGCCAATCAAAAAAACCTTTTGATCAGTCAACAATCCCCAACGATTTGTGTCCCATTGCTACCCAACATTCCGTACTTATAACAGGTGACTGGCGTTCGGAAAGACCGGTGGTAGACCGTGACAAATGTGTCAAATGCGGCACCTGCTGGATGTATTGTCCGACGCAGTGCATCGAGGAGAAAAAAACGCATTTTGAAATGAGTTTGACGATCTGTAAAGGCTGCGGCATATGTGCACAGGAATGCCCGCATCATGCAATATCCATGATAGAAGAATTAGAGGATTAAATTATGTCAGAGACCCTGATATGCGATGGAAATGAAGCGGCAGCCTGGGGCGTGTCAAAAGCCCGTCCGGACATGGTCGCGGTCTATCCCATCACCCCCCAATCATCTCTTGCTGAATATATCTCCTCCATGGTCGCCGACGGTATCATCAAGGCTGACCTGATGGACGTGGAAGGTGAACACAGTGTCCTTTCGGTACTTCAGGGGGCCTGCCTGGCCGGTGCCCGAACCTTTACCGCCACGTGCGGTCAGGGGCTTGCCTTCATGTTCGAGCCATATTTCCGGACACCCCCCATGAGGCTGCCCATCGTCATGTCCCTGGTCACCCGGGACGGCATCACCCCCCAATGTGTCTGGGGCGGGCAGCAGGACGCCATGACCGTCCGTGAAGTGGGCTGGAGCCAGATGTACTGCGAAACCAACCAGGAAATCCTTGATACGGTGATCATGGCTTACAAGATTGCCGAAAACCATGATGTTATGATGCCGACCAACGTCTGTCACGACGGCAATTATCAGTCCTACGGCGTGGAGCAGGTGGAACTGCCGGACCAGGATATGGTGGACGACTTTCTGGGAGAAAAAAACACCAACTGGCATGTGGCCCTGGATCCGGATAGGCCCATGGGAGTTGATCCGTTGACCGGCGGCGCCGGCGGTATTGGCCCTTCGCTTTTTGTGCGCTATCGCAAGGGGACCTGCAAGGGGATGCAGAATGCGCTTCGCGTCATCACCGAGACCCACGAGGAGTGGGGCCGGAGGACCGGGCGCACATATGCACCGCTGGTGGAAGCGTACCGGTTGGACGAGGCCGACTATGCCATTGTGACCATCGGCGGTATGACCGGCGCGGCAAAAGATGCGGTTGACGAGGCAAGGGATGCCGGAGAGAAGGTCGGTCTGATTAAAATCAAGACCTTTCGGCCTTACCCGCTTCAGGCCATGCTGCAGGCGGTCTCCAAGGTGAAAGCCGTGGGTGTGATGGATCGTGCCGTCAGTTTCGGATGGAACAGCGGCCCGGTACACCAGGAAATGCTTGCCACCCTTTATCACATGGAAAAGCGGATACCAGCGGTCAGCTTTATCGGCGGGCTTGCCGGCGCGGATATTACGGAACATGATTTCGCCCGGGTCATCGAAACAACCGGCCGAACGCTCAAAGGTGAAATCCCGTCCGAACCCATATGGATCAACGAATAACGAATCACGCAAAAGGGAGCGCCTAATGTCCCAAACGAAATATCTTATCATCGGAAGCAGCCATGGCGGCCTTTCGGCCCTTGACGCCATACGCGTTCACGATGAAGAAGGGTCGATTACCATCGTATCCCGGGAAAATACCAACCCTTACTCCCCCACCATTCTCCCTTACGTCATTGCAGGTATTAAAGGTGCGGAGGATGTCGATCTGAGAGACCCGGGTTATTTTGAAAAACTGAATGCGACATTCAAAAACGATGACTCGGTGACCCGCGTCGATCCCGGGAAGAAAACGGTGAAACTCGATACCGGAGAAGATATCCAGTATGAAAAACTGCTGATTACCACAGGTGCCGATGCATCGATCCCCCCCTTTCCGGGTGTTGACCAGGTGCCGTATCATGTGGTGCGGACCCTTGAAGACACAAAGAAATTGCGAAGTCATATAGAAAAATCCAAGTCGGCTATTGTTCTGGGAGCAGGGCTTATCGCCATGCATACGGCGGAGACATTAGCCCATGCCGGCCTCCAGGTAACGGTGGTCGTACGGCGCCAGGTGTCCTTATTTGCTTATTTCAGCGGTGATGCCGCCAAAATGATCGAAAAGGTATTCGCCGACAACAATGTCCGGATTGCCACCGGCCATGGTGTGGAGAAAATGTCCCATGCCGACGGCGTCTCTACGGTCACCCTGCAGTCGGGGGAAGATCTTACAGCGGATATCGTGGTCATGGCCACCGGTGTGCAGCCGCGCATCGGCTGTGTGGAAGGCTCGGGCATCGAAACGGACCAGGGGATCCTGGTGGACAATCTGATGCGCACCAGTGCACCGGATGTCTGGGCGGCTGGTGATGTCGCCCAGGCGCCCGATTTCTTCGATCAGGGAAAGACGATCAATGCCACATTGCCCAATGCATCGATCCAGGGGCGAATCGCGGGTATGGACATGGCCGGTGATCCGGCCGTAAAACCCTACCTGGGAAGCAGCGGGCTGAACACCTTTAACTTCTTCGGGCATCATGGATTCTCCGTTGGGTTGGGCACCATCAACGAGTCAACGGATGAGATCGAGCTGAACACCACCTTTCTGCCCAGTGGTATGCGATATCAGAAGCTGGTATTTCAGGACAACCGACTGGTGGGCTGTTCCGCCATCAATCCCAAACTCGACCCGGGCGTCATGCGCGAACTCATTCAAAGAGAAATTGACCTGAGCGACGTCATGGAAAAATTTGCCAACGCGCCCCGGGAGACCGGGCGTTTGTTGATGACGAAACTCTGGCGGTAGTCAAACCGCCCGTTGGGGCCGTCAGACCCTTTTGGGCATCAAATTAGAGGAGACTGCGTTTTGGGTAAAAGTTACAATAGCATCGCCTTTCATCCGGAAAAATGCAACGGGTGCAACGACTGTATCGAGGCCTGCGTAAAGAGCCATATTGACGATTCGACCGATCCCGTGCACTCCCGGATTAAAATTGTCCCGGACAGTGAAAGCGGTACTTACGGTATCGCCATGTGCCGGCAATGCGGTGATCCGCGTTGCGTGATGGATTGTCCGGCAAAGGCCCTGGCCAAAAACGAAGAAACCGGCGTCATCGACTGGGACCAGGAAAAATGCGTGAACTGCCAGCTGTGCACGTTGGCCTGCTCCTGGGCCGGGATCACCTATAATCCGGCCGACAAACAGGTCATGAAATGCGATATGTGCTATGGGGATCCGGCCTGTGTCAAAGCATGCAAGCCCAAGGCCTTGGCGTTTCTGACCGTGTCCGACCTACATAATGCCTATGGCGAACTGGAAGACCTTTTTGTTCCGGGCGTCTCCGCCTGTCTGGGGTGCAATTCCGAACTGACCATCCGCCATACACTTCGGAAAATCGGCCCCAACACCGTCGTGGCGACGCCTCCGGGCTGTGTTGCCGGTGTGGGCTCGGTGGGTGTCAATGGATTTACCGCTACAAAAACACCGGTACTGCAACCCCTGCTGACAAACACGGCCTCCATGCTGGCCGGCGTCAAACGGTATTACGATCGAATCGGCAGGGATGTCACCATGCTGGCATTTGGGGGTGACGGCGGAACAGCCGATGTGGGTTTCCAGTCCCTCTCCGGTGCGGCGGAGCGGGGCGAGAAGATCATTTATCTGTGCATCGACAACGAGGGGTACATGAACACGGGCGTTCAGCGATCCAGCACCACGCCCTTCGGCGCCTGGACATCCACCACGCCGGTTGGACCGGCCTTGCGGGGCAAAACCAGGGATGCCAAATATATGCCGCTTCTCATGCTGATGCACAATTGCGAATATGTCGCCACCGCATCCACCGCTTTCATGGAAGATTACTACATGAAACTGGACAAGGCCATCGAAGCGGCCAAACGGGGCATGGCCTATATTCACATGTTTTCACCCTGCCCCACCGGGTGGCGGTATCCCACCGGCATGCTGATTGAAGTCAGCCGAAAGGCAGTGGAGACCAATCTTGTGCCGCTCTGGGAGTACTCCTATCAGGAGGATGAACTGCGATTCACTCACCCGGTGGACAATCCCTTGCCGGTGGAAAAATATTTATCCCTTATCGGTAAATACCGGCACCTGGATGACGCCCAATTGGCGCACATCCGGAAGACAACGGAAGATCGAATCGAAATGCTGAAAAAGATCTCTGAAAAGGAGATCCAGCTCACCGCATAATTTACTTTCCAACCACCAGAACAGAAAGGATGGAAGAGAATGAAAGAAGCGATAGTACAAAATTCCATGAAATCCGGAAAATGGGTCAACTCAACCTGCAAGATGTGCCTTCATTCCTGCAGTATCAGTGTTCATGTTACCGATGAGGGCGTTGTCAACAAAGTGGAGGGCAACCCCACCAATCCGAGTAACGAATGCGGGCTTTGCCCCAAAGGCAATGCGGCCATCATGAGGCTCTACGATCCCCAACGGGTCAAAACGCCCCTGAAACGCACCAATCCCAGGAAAGGCCCAAACGATGACCCGGGCTGGGAGGCGATTTCCTGGGAAGAGGCCATGGACATCGTCTGCACGGAGCTCAAGAAAACCCTGGATGACGATCCCCGCAAGCTGCTTCCGGCCATCAACGACTTTCAGAAGCTCTACCTGTGGGCCTGGCCGGCCGCTTTCGGCGGAAATGCCAATTATTTTTCCGTGGTCGGCACCCTTTGCGGCGGCGGTTATCATCCCATGAACGGCATGATCCATTCCGCCTTTGCCGCGGCGAACGACGGCGATTACTGCAATTACTGGATCAACAACGGCGGGTGTGACGGTTTTTCTTCGCATCTGCACGTGGCCGGCGCCGCCCGGCATATGGCCGACGCCCGGGTGGACCGGGGCATGCATCTGGTGACCATTGAACCTCGCCTGTCATCATCTGCAGCAAAATCCAATGAATGGATTCCCATACGACCGGCCACAGACCGGCATTTCGCCCTGGGGCTTTGTCATGTCATGGTTGAGGAAAAACTATGCGACTACAAGTTTTTGAAAAAAGACACCAATGCCGTCTACCTGGTGGGTCCGGACGGCTATTTTGTGCGCAGCAAAGACGGCAATCAGCCCTATGTATGGGACCCTGTGGATGACAAGGCCAAAACCTGGGATGATGATACCATCAAGGATTTCGCCCTGGAGGGCACCTACGAAGTGGAAGGGGTCAAATGCAAACCGTCATTTCAATTGTTTCTGGATATTCTGAAGGACTGTACTCCTGAAAAAACATCTGAAATCACCACCGTTCCAGCAGATACGATCCGCAGAATCGCCCGGGAATTTGCCAAAGCCGCCTCCATCGACTCCACTGTCACCATTGACGGACGGACACTCCCCTTGCGCCCGGCCGCCTACAATTACTACCGGGGCGCCCAGGGCCACAAGTCCGGATCCATGAGCAACCACACCTACAAGCTGGTAAATTTCCTGGTGGGCGGCATCGACGCTCCCGGTGGCCACGTGGGTGTCACCCTTAACGACTTCTGGGTGGACCGGGGTCATATCTGGGAGGGCGAAGGCGGCATGATCCTTCAGACGCCCCATCAGCTCCATCCCGAAGTCCCCTTTGCTTATCCACCAAACACTTGCCACCTGATGGATTATTTTCCCCTGGGCGTGGACCCGGGGCACCTGATCAGCGAAACCTATTTTAACCCGGATAAATGGGGGTATGATTTCAAACCGGATACCATGCTCATTGCCCACTCCAATCCCCTCTGGAACATGAACGGTCCCCAGGACAAGTATTTTGAGATCATGCGCCAGATGCGCTTTGTCGTGGCCATCGATATCTTGCTCAACGAGAGCACCTTATGGGCGGATGTCGTGCTGCCGACCCACGACAATTTCGAGCGTTGGAACATGACCATGATCGAACCCCCCGACACCGAAGGCCAGTGCCTGACCCAACCGGTTATCGAGCCGCTTTACGACACCCGGAGCCAGGAGGATATCTTCAACGAGATTTCCGAACGGATCGGCATCCTGGACACCTGGAATGAAATCCAGAATTTTGCTAATTTCTTCAATGAGAAACCGGAACTGAAGCTGAAACCGGGCGTCAAGTATACGGATCGGGATATCGCCGAGCGAAAGGGCAAACTCTGGGACGGGAAAAGTTTGGAATGGTACATGGAAAACGGCCATACGGTAACCAAACGGCGGACGGACAAATGGTACCGTCCCTGGGAGGGGCAGCGGCTGCATTTTTATCTTGAGCTTGTTTTGTCGGAACGTGACAAACTCAGGAAAAATATGGAAAAAGCCAACGCTGTTTTTATCGATAAATGGCAATGGGAGGATTATCAGCCGCTGCCGACATCGGTTATGGATCCGGTGCATAAAGAAGCAAAGGAATTCGATATGTACGCCATCTCTTTCAAGGATATTCAGCTCAATTTTGCCGAGAACCTGAGCATCCCGTGGATTTCGGATATTGTTTACAACGATCCGGTTCACAGGGGCGTTCTGATCAATTCCAAAACAGCCGCCGACCGCGGCATCGATGACGGAGACGTGCTGACAATCACGTCCCCCTATGGTTCAATCAAGGGCCTGGCCAAGGTCATCGAAGGGGTTCATGTCGATACCCTTGCCATATCCAACGCCTTGACTCGATGGACCGGATACCATTCGGTGGTCAAACCCGGCGGCGGTAACTTTAACCGTTTACTACCCGGCGATCTGAGAAATACGGATGGTTGCAGTGGTCAGATGGAATGTACGGCCAAGGTGAAAGTTGAGGTATTCCGTAAGAAACCGGCTGACGAAAATGAAGCCGAAAGCGTGCTTCGTCAACATACTTTTTCAAGATAATCGACAGGAGGGTACAAAATGACAAGATGGGGAATGGTCATGGACCTTAAACGGTGTATCGGGTGCAACGCCTGCTCCATAGCCTGCATGCAGGAAAACAGCACACCCCGCGGCATCAGGTGGACTGAAACCGTCAGTGAAGAAATCGGCGACTATCCCAATTCCACGCGCGCCTATGTCCCGTTGATCTGCAACCACTGCGAAGATCCGCCCTGTGAACGGGTTTGTCCGACAAAGGCCACCTACAAGACAGATGACGGCATCGTGCTGGTGGACGACCAAAAATGCATCGGCTGCGGCGCCTGTATTACCGCCTGCCCTTATAAAAACCGCTTCAAATTGAAACCGGCACCGTTTAAGGACGGCCTGTACACAAAAGGGGAGCTGACGCCGTTTGAAGAGCAGGGCTACGGACGGTTCGTGGTGGGCACGGCGGTAAAATGCACCTTCTGCCACGACCGGGTGGCCGAGGGGCTGGATCCTGCCTGTGCGGTCACCTGCCCGACAAAGGCCAGGATCTTCGGCGATCTGGATGACCCGGACAGTGAGATCCGGAAACTGATCCAGGT
>JAFDDL010000153.1 GCA_019310865.1 Deltaproteobacteria bacterium
CCCGGAGGTGAAACCCCCCGGGCTCATATCTATCTGTTATCAATTTATTTCAGTGGGTTGAGTTCGGTACGCCTGTTGGCGGCACGTCCTTCGACCGTATCATTTGAAGCTGCCGGTTTGGTCAGGCCGTAGCCTATATTCTGCAATCTTTCCAGCTGGATACCTTTTTCAACGAGGTAGGATTGTACGGATTTTGCACGCCTTTCCGAAAGTTTCTGATTGTAGGCGGCGGTACCGGTATTGTCGGTATGCCCTTCAATTTCCAGTTTCATGTCCGGATTGTTGTTCAGTACGTTAACGAGTGCATCGAGCCCCGGATACGTTTCAGATTTGATGTCTGATTTGTCTATTTCAAAAAACAGCCCTTCAACTACCCAGCATCCTCTTTCATTAACGGTTGCCGCTTTGGGGGTATCGGGACAATCGTCCAGATAATCGAAAACGCCGTCGCCATCACTGTCCTTGGGGCAGCCTTTGGCATCCACCGGAACCCCCCTGGGTGTGTCCGGGCAATCGTCCAGGTGATCCAGGACGCCGTCACCATCGGAATCCTTTGGGCATCCGTCCTTGTCCACCGGCACACCCTTTGGTGTGTCGGGGCATTTGTCCATGTAATCGTAGACCCCATCGCCGTCGCTGTCCTTGGGGCAGCCATTGCTGTCAACCGGCACACCGGCGGGCGTGTCCGGGCATCGATCATCCGGATCCAGGACGCCGTCTCCGTCGCTGTCAGCGGGTGCCAGGGGTTTGGCGGCCGCCTTCTTTGCCCCGAACCGGTAGGTAAGGCCGACCGTGGCGGATAGGTTGCTGGGGTGATCGTCGGCGAACAAGAGCAGGTGCCGGATATCACCTCGCAGGGCCAGGGACTCGTTGAGCATATACTTCAGTCCGCCACCCCAGTTGACTGCAAACTCATCTTCCGATTTGCCCACATCGGGATCGATGTTGATTCCACCAAGACCCGCAGCGACATAAGGGACCCATCGATTTGAATCGTAAAAATGGTACAGTAGGTCAAACCGATACACCCATACGTCGATGTCAAAATCGGGCTGCTCAAACTCCGCGTCGACGAAATTAAAAACCGCCTCTGCAGTCCACCGGTCGGTTAAATCGTATCCCAGCCCCAATCCGTAAATTGGGCTGTCTTTGATATCCTGGATCCCCTCAAAAATATACTTGCCGACCATGGGGGTAATGCTGAAATGGCCTGATTCCATTTCCGCCTGCGCCGTCGTGATGATGAATAGAGATGCAATCAAAATTCCACAGAGTCTTTTTACGATGTTCGTCATGATGAAGCCTCCTTTTTGAATGTCAACTTCCGAATTAAAAATAGAAAAATAAATTGCCGGAACCGGGTTAACCGATTTTAATTGGCGTCCGGTACGCCGTTTCAGACATGGTTTGTGGGCCACCAACGATGGATTGTCAACTCAATTTTATATGATATTTCAAATCTCAGCGACTAAGCCGGATTAAAGCCATTGTTTTGGTCGGTGCAATTTCTTGGATCCTCAGCTTTTCAAACCTGCCTTCAACTGCCACAGCGGCGCAGTAGCCGGGAATGGATTTTACGGTTTTCAACGACCACCTGAAAACTGAATCGGGATGCCATAAGACCCGAATCAATTTTGCCGGTTCGGTTGGATTGGTGGATACGTCGAACTGATCCAAACCACGGGAAATGCCGTCACCCAGGGCTTTCAGAAATGCCTCTTTCTGGGTCCAGCAATGGTAAAAGGCCGGTTTTTTTTGACTTTCCGGAAGGTCGTGGAACGACGCTTGTTCAGATGCAGAAAAAAAATGTGTTACAATCTGTTCAAAATCGGGTTCAGATGCTTCAAATTCAATATCGACACCGATTTGCCGGCCCCTGCAGAATCCAAACAACACCATGTCCTTGGAACGTGACATATTGAATTGGATCGGATCCACATCACCGGTTCGTTCAATATAAGGTTTTCCGTATGAGCCGGTGCAAATTTTCACTTGCTGCGGGTCAATGCCGTGCAGTCGACCCAGGATGGCTCTGAGGATGCCATGGCGAACGATAAAGGCATGCCGGTCGCTTTCAAAGTGAAACTGGTGGGATCTGATGCGTTCTTTTTCCGACAAAAGCCGACACGCCGATTCCAGGTCTTGGTCAGTGCAGGCCTGTATGGAAAAATACCGTAGTTCAACCGAATCGTTTTCCAGCTTAATGATGAATCCTCCGGGCCTGCTTTCTTTTCAAATGCGACACGCAAGCCGTCATGTCTGCCTGGCCATATCCGGATGCATCCAGACGACCATCATGATTCTTCAAGGCGGTCAGGGTTGTCAAGGACATTTTTTCGCCAATCGTCAGGAGATTTTCAAACAAATGAGATTTGTGGATCGCATTGGATTTTCCGATCGCGATGGCCGACTTTGTGGTTTTGGTGGAGACGCCATCATCTATGCTTTTGCCAAAAGAGCACGGACAAACAAGTTTGTCCATGCCACCAAACAAGTTTGTCCATGCCACCCACAACTACCAACGTGAAAATCGCAAATCGTTAAGTTAGCGCATATGCCCATCAGGGAGGCCAACATGTGGGCCAAAATTTCCAACACAAGAAAAATTATTGCCTTTACCGCTATCAGAAGGATATAATAATAGATTACGTATGAGACTCCAAAACAGGTTCTTATGGCATCTTCAATTATTGGCGTAAGCCGGAGCATCCAACGCATCCGGGAACTGATCCAGCGGGTGGCCGGCACATGCCTGAATATTGTCATTACAGGTGAGAGCGGTGTTGGTAAGGAGCTGGTTGCCCAGACCCTTCACAGCAGTTCACAAAGGAAAAACAAGCCCTTTGTGAAGGTTAATTGCGCGGCATTGCCGGAAGGGTTGCTGGAAAGCGAGCTGTTCGGCCATGAACGCGGCGCTTTTACCGGTGCTGAGCGCAAGATGCGGGGAAAATTCGAACTGGCGCATACGGGTGTGATCTTTCTGGATGAGATCAGCGAGATGTCGGTTTCACTTCAGGCAAAACTGCTCCATGTGTTGCAAAATGGTGAGTTTTCTCCGCTCGGATCCGAAGGCAAGGTGAAAACCGATGCCTGGGTAATTGCCGCCACAAACAGTGACCTGGAGCAAATCACCAAGGCCGGGTCCTTTCGCGAAGACCTCTATTACCGAATGAACATTATTAATATATTTATCCCGCCGCTGCGCCAGAGACCCGAAGATATCCCGCTGCTGATTGAACATTATTTCGATAAATACGCATCAACGATCCGCAATACGTGGCCGGCGAAACCGAGCGGCAGGGTCATGGAGAAATTGATGGTGTATTCATGGCCCGGAAATGTCCGGGAGCTTCAAAATATTCTCCAACGGGTACAGGTTGTGGGCGATTGGGACGAGATTCTGGCGGAGCTGTTTTCCGGTAAGTCAATTGGTGGGGATAGCGATACGGGGCAGTTCGAGATGCGGTCTCCCCGGTCTATTCTGGACTATGTTGATCACATCGGTCAATTTAATACCGGTCGGATTCAATCCTTACCATTGAAAAAGATCAGAAAAGAAGTTCTCAATCGCCTGGAAAAAGAGGTGATTGCACTGGTGCTCGAAGAAACCGGCTGGAATAGAACCCGGGCATCCAAAATCCTGGACATCAGTTACCGGACCATGCTGGCGAAAATAACCGAGCATGAAATTACCCCTCCCAAAATTCTCAGATGATAATCAGAACCCTGCAGCCGATTTAACCTTGATTTTTGCATCAATTATCTGGTCATGGGAAAGGCGCAGCAGTTGTTGAAGTTTGTTCATTAGATAATGTTCGTACGCGTCCATTTTACTATCGGTATAGATAATTTCCCAGAGGGTCTCAACAATCTCGATTTTTTCCGGGTTGGAATAGTTTTCGTTTATCAGACGGGCAAATTGCCACAGATCGACGCTTTCCGCCAACTCCTTTTCGGCTTCGCTGATCAGGGCTTCAGCCAGTTCCGTTGACAGGCCGTATTTATCTTTGAGAATCGACAGAATGGCCTGCATTTCAGTATCGGTGAACCTTTCGTCAATGCTGGCCATCTCAACGAAAAGGGCGCAGGCGGCAACACGAAGATCGTGCCCGGTTTGCGAATCGTTCTCACCTTCATCCGGCCGCTCCTTGCCGAAAAATCGTTTCAAAATATCAATCATCCTTTGGCTCCCTAATCGTGTGTTGAACCTGTGGTGAGATCAAAATAGATCCTGTGTACCCATCTCGGTGCATAAGAAGAGCCCCTGGGGAACGTGGGCCATTCCAGAGGGGCCATACCACAGCGTCGCAAATTGTTCATAAGGGGCGCAATGGATATTTAAATAATAGCAGAATCAAGCCGATATATCAAGGATTTTCGAGTTATAATAGATTATTGGCCGTTCGTCAACGGGTATGCTCGTCTTGGGACAATTCCGCTGTTCAATCCCGAAATAAAAAAAATCCCTCCCCGTTGATAGGGGAGGGATCTGGTTCTATCGGCGTTCGCAGCTTTCGGTGTGATTCTAATTTTGAGTTACTCCGGCCAGGTTTGTTTCGACATCGTCAAAAAATAATACAACCGTTTCATCTGCCGCAGATTCATATAAACCCATGACCGATTCGGCAATTTTGGAGGCATATGGCTTGATGGGGAATAGATTGGTGGTTCGGATGACACTCACCACCGCCTCTACCCCTTCGGAGATGGAATTTTCGATATGTTGACTGTCGTAGGTCTCCTCGCCGATAAACGCGTAATCTTCTTCGCGCAGCATTGAGGGCTCCATGTTTTTCGGCTTTTTATCGACGACGGCATATTCCTTAATCTTCCACTTATTGTCACCGTTGTTGTGAGATATACAATATTTTTGGCGCATTACACTTCTCCTGTCAATTCTGTCCGCAAATTTAGCCATTTTTAAGCTGCCGGACGCGGGTTGTGGCAGCTTCAGCAGTGCATCGAAGTCATCTACGATTATAGCGGGCTCTAATTTGTGTGCCGCTTGGCAATGGGACCATCTTTGGCGGGTGGAAAGGTGTCGATAGGCATGTGGTCGACGCCTGTTTTGTCCCCACTTGAAACGGAAGATATGCTTGTGGTCAAATGCCAACTTCACGCCAATATTAAAGGAAATATGCGGTTTTGTCAAATCCGGTTGGCGCAATCCGGTTGGCGCGGTTTGGCTGCCACAGTTATGAGTCCTTGGGGGGGCAGGTGCTGTTAAAACTCTGTGTCATCAGTTCGCCCAATTCAATGGATCGGTTCGTTGCCGATTCGACGGCATTAATCAGCGTTGTGCGCAGGCCGCCTTTCTCCAGTGTGTGCAATCCGGCGATGGCTGTTCCCCCCGGTGAAGTGACCATGTCTTTCAGCTGTGCCGGATGAATGTTGGTTTCTATGAGCATTTTGGCCGCTCCGAGAACGGTCTGAGTTGCCAGCAGATGTGCATCTTCTCGGGAAAGGCCCACTTTAACGCCTGCATCGCACAGGGCGTCGACGATCAGGAACATATAGGCCGGGCCACTGCCGCTTAATCCGGTGACGGCATCCATCAAATTGTTTTCCTTAAGAAAAATACATCGACCCACTGAGTTGAATATGGCCATGGCCAAATCGACATCCTCTTTTTGGGCATGTTCGCCCGCCGCAATGGCCGAGGCGCCTTCTGCAACGAAGCATGCTACGTTCGGCATGACCCGGATAAGCCGTAAATCTTTGTGCAGGCAGGATTCGATCGCCACCAGGGGAACGCCCGCTGCAATGGAAATTACGAGTTTGCTGATGTCCAATCCCGGAGCGGTTTCGTGAAGGACTTGTGACATAATCTGGGGTTTGATGGCGTATATGATGACGTCGGATGCCGCGACAAGATCCAGGTTGTTTTTGGTGATTTCGATATCGAATTTTTCCTGCAGCTCCTCCAGGCGCCGAATCCTGACATCGGAGCAAATGATATTTCTGGGTGTGGACGATTTGGTATTGATCAGGCCGCTGATGAGGGCCTCGCCCATATTGCCGGCGCCGATAAATCCGATTGTTTTGTCCGTGAGCATGGTCTCCAATCCTTTATGTTTGAAGTTACAAGCGCCGACGCCCGGTAAAAACACCCCCTGTGAGCCTTTCCGATATCGCTGCTCTAATTTATACGCTTATCCCAGATTGTCAAGGATCAAGACGCTGCGGTCACAATGAGGTGATGGAAATCCGCGGCCCTTTTTTTATTGACAGGGCGGATTGTATCGTTTATCGTCGATTAACGATAAATGGAAGGGTTTTTTAACATACTGTAAAGGTAGGAAATGATGCCTGAAGCCGAGAATGATCGAATTGATTCGGAAATCGTCGCTCGCATATGCAAAGCGTTGGGGCATCCGGCAAGAATCAAAATTGTTCAGTATCTTCAAAAGACCGGTCGTTGCATCTGCGGTGATATCGTCGAGTTGTTGCCCTTGGCACAGTCGACGGTCAGCCAGCACCTGAAAAGCCTCAAGGCGGCAGGCTTGATCCAGGGAGAGGTTGAGGGGCTGCGAACCTGCTACTGCCTGAACCAGAGCGTGTTTCAAAAATTCAAGAAAATGATGGCCTTGCTTTGATCCTTAGGGTTCGCTTTCCTGCGCGAGCCCTTAACACGGAGGAACCAATATGAATCCGAGCGATTCGGATAAGTGCAACTGTAGCGCAAACGACAACCCGAAGGGTAACGGCAATGCAAGCTTTCAGTTTCCCATGGCGGATTTGTCTACCGATGAAGTCTGCTGTGGCACGCCGGCCGGGCCGCCCAGCAATCCGCATGAGCGCGCGGGTTACAAACTGATGCATTATGTGACCGGCTTTGTCTCAACGGATATCGGCCCTGTGCCCATTGTCGGCACGCAGACGGATAAACGCGACCGGATGGGCACAGTTCTGGTCCGACTCGGTTTCCGCAGGAATGATTACCGAATTTCCCCAGGCCTTTACGGAGTCGGTCACCCCGATGATGCATCGCCTGTACTGGTCACGGCCAATTATAAACTGACCTTTGATGCGCTTCGAAAGGAACTTGGCGGCACCGATGCGTGGCTACTGGTGATTGATACGCGGGGAATCAACGTCTGGTGCGCAGCCAGTAAGGGAACCTTCGGTACGCAGGAGGTGGTTCACCGGATTAAACAGGTGGGGTTGGACCGGGTGGTGGGTCATTGTGAATTGATCCTGCCGCAGTTGAGCGCTACGGGTGTCGAGGCCAGAGCCGTTCGAAAACAAAGCGGATTCAAGGTAGTGTGGGGGCCGGTTCGGGCCTGTGATATCAAACGGTTTCTGGAAGATGGTAAGAGCGCTCAGCCACCCATGCGCCAGGTCACATTCACCATCAATGAACGAATGGTGCTGATTCCCGTGGAAGGGTCCCTGGCAATCAAACCGATACTTTGGGCCTTCCTGGCTATTTTTATTTTATCGGGCGTAGGCCCGGACTTTTTTTCATTTCAAATGTCATGGGCTCGAACGTCTGTGGCCATGGGGATGCTGGCCGGTGGCGTCCTTGCCGGGACGGTGCTGACACCGCTGCTGCTACCCTGGGTGCCGGGTCGCGCCTTTTCCCTGAAGGGGGCGATCGTGGGCTTTATTACAGCGATTTTGCTGATGATTTTTTATCAAGACGGTATCTTTCATTTGGAGGCGTTGGCGTTGATTTTATTTTCAGTCGCTGTCAGCTCATTTCTGGCCATGAATTTTACCGGCACCACGCCCTATACATCACCAACCGGGGTTGAAAAGGAAATGCGGCGTGCGATTCCCATTCAGCTGGCGACCCTTGGTTTATCATTGATTGGATGGGTCGGTGCGGGTTTCTTACGATAGCCGGGCGGTTCGGTGTTTGAGACAAGACGCAAAGGAAAGGTGATATGAAAGAATTTCGATATCTACCAGGGGTGACAACCCTTGAATTGAATCCGGAGGCATGCGTGGGGTGTGGAACGTGCGAATTGGTCTGCCCCCACGGCGTATGGCAGGTGAGCGATAAAAAAGCCCGGATTGTTGATCGGGATGGGTGTATGGAATGCGGCGCCTGCGCGTTGAACTGTCCTGCCGAATCCATAACCGTGGAGCCGGGTGTCGGATGTGCTGCCTACATCATCCAGTCCTGGATCAAGGGAAAGGAAAATGCCTCCTGCTGCTAGTGTCCTGTCATCCATCAGCCGACGTATCTTGCTTGTCTTTCGGAGTCTATCGCCATTTGATGGATGACAGGGCACTAGCGCCTGAGCGCCATCAAATGGCCCCCAGATTCACCCTGGTGCCGCTGACTGTCATGATAAATCCATGACGGGCAGCATGGACAATTCGGGGCGATACTGCTAAAGTTTTCGGAACTAACTCAATTTATTGGAGAGGAAATGGTCGCGATATCCAAACTCTTGCAGGCAGTAAAAAAGGAGGTTGAAAACTACCAGGTTCCGGTGGCGGACCTGATCGCCCTCCAGACCCGGGACCCGTTCAAAGTGCTGGTGGCGACCATTCTTTCAGCCCGCACCAAGGACGAGACTACGGCAAAGGCTGCGGCTCGCCTGTTTGAAAAAGCCCCGGACCCATCGACTCTCGACGATTTATCCGAAGCATCCATTCGAAAGCTGATCTATCCGGTGGGGTTTTACAGGAACAAGGCTGTCTATCTTACCAAGTTGCCGGTAGCCCTGTCGCAATTTGACGGCAAGGTTCCGGATGATATTGACTCGCTGCTCAAACTGCCGGGGGTGGGACGGAAAACCGCTAACCTGGTGGTCGGCGTTGCATTTGGAAAACCGGCCATCTGTGTCGATACCCATGTCCATCGAATCGTTAATATCTGGGGATATGTCGAAACCCGCACGCCACTTGAAACGGAGATGACGCTTCGGAAAAAACTGCCGAAAAAGTACTGGATCGAAATCAACCGCATTCTGGTCGCCTTTGGCCAGGGTACCTGCAAGCCCGTGGCCCCCCATTGCGACCGCTGTGTCATCCAAAGCCAGTGTTCTCAAATCGGTGTGACGCCGCGAAAAGTAAAACCGGCCAAAAGCCGTGGGCGGGCAACAGGCGAAATGAACCTGATTTCTTGGAATGTCAACGGCATCCGGGCAGTGGAGAAAAAAGGCTTTGTGGACATTATCAAACAGCTCTCGCCGGACATCTTTGCGGTCCAGGAGACCAAGGCCCAACCCGATCAGCTTTCCCAAGAACTGCATCGAATCGACGGCTACAGCGTTCACTGGCACAGCGCGTTGCGAAAAGGGTATTCCGGTGTGGCTGTTTACACGAAAACGGAACCCCTGACGGTTATCCAGGGTTTGGGCGATGCCCGTTTTGATGATGAGGGTCGGGTGCTGACGCTCGAATATAAAAACTTCTATCTCATCAACGCCTATTTCCCTAATTCACAGCATGGCCTGAAGCGAATGGGCTATAAGCTCGACTTCAACCGGGCGCTGCATAGATGGGCCAACGAGCATGCAACCCGGAAATCGACGGTAATATGCGGGGATTTCAATGTGGCCCACAAGGCTATTGATTTGAGGAATCCCCATTCGAACGAGAAAAATCCCGGTTACACGCCCCAGGAGCGCGCCTGGATGGATGAATTCACCGGATCGGGCTTTGTGGATACCTTTCGAAAATTTGATTTAGGGCCGGACAATTACACGTGGTGGAGCTACCGATATAACGCCCGTGCGCGCAATATCGGGTGGCGCATCGATTATTTCTGCGTGGACCCAAATAGTGAAGACCGGGTGTTGGGCGCCGGGATCCTGGACGATATCGTGGGTTCGGATCACTGCCCCGTCAGTTTGCAGTTTAAATAACTCAGATAGTCATATTTAATGTCCGTCCAGAATTGGTAGCTCGCGAGATTCCGAGATGCCAATTATGGATGGGCACTTAGGTGCTCCAACAGCGCCGATGCAGCAGCCACTTCGCCCAGTGGGGACAACACCCGGCGGATTTGAATTACCTGCTCCAGGGTATGCGCATCCAGAAGGAGCTCTTCCTTTCGTGTACCGGACTGGTTGATGTCGATGGCCGGAAATACGCGCTGTTCGGAACATTTCCGGCTCAGCATCAAGTCCATATTGCCGGTTCCCTTGAATTCCTGAAAAATAATGTCATCCATCCGACTGCCGGTGTCCACCAGAATGGTGGCGATGGTTGTCAGCGACCCACCGTTTTCAACATTGCGCGCAGCGCCGAAAATTTTGCGTGGTATCTGCATGGCGTTGGCGCCCAGTCCGCCGGTGAGGGTCCGGCCATGGCTGTCGGTTTCTGCGTTAAATGCGCGCGCCATGCGTGTCAGTGAATCGATGAAAATCACCGCATCCTGGCCCGTTTCGGCGCAGCGGATGGCTGTATGCATGGCGATTCGTGTCATGCGCATGTGATGATAGATGTCCTGGTCAGCCGATGAATAAAGCACGTGGGCGTCTTTGAGCCCCCGTTTGAAATGGTCGTTTTCCCGGACTTGGGCGGAGAGATAATCAGTCCCCGTTGGCCCTTGCCGATGGGCACCACCAAGTCTAATGCCCGCCCCGTGAGATCTTTTGCCGATTGGGCCAGGTTAAATTTTTCCATTGGATTAATGCTGACCGAATTCCACAGGGGCGTGGTGTTCAGGCTCTCTTCCAGTGTAATCCCGTTGATGCGCTGTATCTCGATCAGCTTCAAGTTCGATTTCCTGGGATCGTCGGCACCGGATCCCTCGATAAATCCGCCTTCGCGAAGTCGATGCTGTCGGATGAGGCCTGTCGGCACGAATGTATCTGATGGCCCCGGCTCGTAATTGTTTGCAATCATTCTTAAGAAGCCGTAGCCTTGATTTTTCATGTGGGAAACATGTGAATGTCGACCTTAAAGATGGTTCAATCCGTCGGGTGGGTTAGATTTGAAATTCATAATACGATTATTAACCTTGGACTGGGCAAGGTCAACATATATTTTATCTTGACAAACTTAACGGTCGTTTAGTAAACTAATGCATCATTGATTCCCGATCCCAAATATGGGTGGGGACTGAACAACGGAAGGAATTTTCAAATGATTCCCAAACCGACCCCAACTCCCGGACGTAAAACCAGCAGACGCAAAGAGGAAATCATCGCCACAGCGATTGATTATATTTATGAATATGGCTACCAGCGGGCGTCTCTAAGGGATATGGCCCGTCAGATGGGGATCACCCAGGCTGCGCTGTACTATCATTTCCGGAACAAAGAGGAAATCCTGTATACGATTATCGATCGGGCCGGCGCCGCGCTTTATTCCACACTGCTAGCTTCCCTGTCCAGCACGGACGATCCCCTGGATAATTTGAAAGCCGCCATCGTTCAGCAAATTCTCTGTATGAAATTGAATCGAAAGGGCATCAAGATTCTAGTCGAGGACAAAAGATTTTTAAGCGGTGACCTGAAGGAAAAGGCATTGGATAAAGAAAAGGCCATATTTTACTTATTTAAGGATCAGCTTCAGCAATTGCAGGAAGCGAAACGGATACGGACATGTGATTTGACAGCTGCGACCTTTGGCATATTCGGGATGATCAACTGGCTTTACCATTGGTATCAACCGGAGAAAGAGATGTCGCTGGATGACCTGGCACAGCAGATCGTAAACCTTCTATTTCATGGTCTGCTCCCCGATCTGATTAAGGGCCGCGGAGGTGACTGATGTTGGAAAAAGATCTCGCCACATATGTTTCTCGAACGAAATTTGAGGATCTCAGTGCGGAAGCGGTATATGCCGCCAAGCGAAGCACCCTCGATACCATCGCCGCCATGCTGGCCGGTTCAAATGCACTGGTGACGACAACGATCGTGGAACTTCAATCAAGTTTGGGGGCTGCGGGGAAAGCGCATCTGGTGGGTCGTCCTGAAAGATTTTCTCCGCCGGTTGCCGCCCTGTGCAATGGTGTCATGGCCAGGGCCATGGAGATCGACGATTGTGTGGATTTCCTTCCAGTTCATCCCTCGGCCTCGGCCGTTCCAGTGCTGCTGACGCTGTCTGAAATCGAAAAAAATCTCTCCGGCCGGGAGTTTTTAACCGCGCTTGCCGTGGGCCAGGATGTCATTATTCGCATGGGATTAACGGTTCGGGAAAACGCCATGGAGAGCGGACGAAACAACCTATTCAAGATATTCGGACCCACCGCGGCCGTGGCCAGGGCCCTGAATCTGGATTCGCAGCAGACGCATCACGCCCTGGGCATCGCCTATTCCTGTGCCGTGGGGGACGGCCAGTGCGTCCTGGACCCGGATGCCATGACCCTGTCGCTTCAACAGGGCGTCGTGGCCAAGGGGGCACTTCTCTCTGGGATGCTGGCACAGCGAGGTTTTACCGGCGCCAGGGAGTTTTTGCTGGGGCGAGCCGGTTATCTGGTGGCTTACGAACCAAATCACAAGCTTGCCTTCCTCACGGAAGGTCTGGGGCACGAGTTTTATGGTGAACAGATCACCATCAAACCCTTTTCCTCCTGCCGGGCAACGCATCCCGCCATTGACCTGGCCATGCAGCTATCGGCAGCGCACCGCATCGATCCTGGGGATATCAACCGCATAACGCTGCGGGCCAATCCGGAGGTTTGCAACCTGGTTGCCGTTCCCCACGAGTCGAAGATTCGACCGACCTCGATGTTCGATGCTCAGTTTTCTGTTCAGTTTACGGTGGCGGCAGCCCTGATTCGAAAAGACATGTTCCTCAATGAGCTGGCGCCGGCGGTTCTTTCGAATACGCACATCCTCGACCTGGCTTCCCGGGTTCGGGTGCTTTCGGACGAATCCCTTCGCACAGACGGGGTTCTCGGCCGAACAAAAATGCAGATCGATGTCGTTGACGGCAACCATATCACCGGAGAAATTGCGTTTCCCCTGGGCAATCCAAAGCGTCCCATGACCTTTTCTGACTGCTCTGAAAAGCTGAAGAAATGTGCGGCGCACGCCCTGCTTCCGCTGGGCCGGAAATCCCTCGAAACGCTTATTGATCGCATCGATGAAATGGAAGACATGGAAGATGTCTCCACCCTTTTCGATAGTTTGTGCGGAGAATGAACGATGAAAGCCCAGAGGAGGTAGGCCATTGCGTGTTGTTGGAGATGTTCTTAGACTGAACGCGAAACGATATCCGGAGAAAAATGCCCTTATCATGGAAGATCGGCATCTTTCCTATCGCCGGCTTAACCAGCGGGTCAATCAGCTGGCGCACGGATTTCTTTCCTTGGGTATTAAAAAAGGGGACCGGGTGGCAATTCTGGGCCACAATACGCTGGAATGGGTCATTGCCGCCTATGCAGCGGCAAAATGCGGTGTCGTAACCGTTCCGATAAACTTTCGGTATCAGACAGATGAATTGATCTATGTTATCAACAGCGCCATGCCGGACCTGCTGGTGACGGGTGCCGAATGTGTCCCTCTGGTCCAGGATGCCCTGCCGGCCTTTTCCCGGCCGGTCAAAATGGTAGCCATGAGCCCGGAGTCCCTGGCATCGGGTACCACCTGCGAGGCCTTGATGC
>JAFDDL010000154.1 GCA_019310865.1 Deltaproteobacteria bacterium
TGAACAACATGACCGCCCTGGTTAACGGCCATGCGCATCCATATGTTGTGGAGGCCCTCCAAAAGCAACTGAGCAAGGGAACGGTTCATGGTTTTCCCGTTGAGACAAATTACAAACTGGCCGAGATGATCTGCAACCGGGTTCCGTCCATTGATTCCCTGCGTTTTACAAACACCGGATCGGAGGCAACGCTGTTTGCCATGCGCGCCGCTCGCGGTTTCACCGGCAAGGAAAAATTCATCAAGATTGACGGGGGATATCACGGAAATCACGATTACGCACAAGTGAACCTGTTTCCGGATATGGCCACAAAGGGTCTTCCCCGGCCTTACGTCGCCAAAGGTATTCCCACAGGTGTGGTCAAAGACATGCTGGTTACCCCCTTCAACGATCTGGATACCACTGAAAAATTGCTCAAGGAAAACAAAGGGAAAGTTGCCGCCATTATGCTGGAGCCTGTCCTGGGAACCGGCGGGGGCGTCGCCGGAGAGGAAGGATACCTGAAAGGATTGCGGCAGTTGGCGGATCAATACGAAGTTCTGTTGATTTTTGACGAGATCATCACGTTTCGTGTCCACGAAGGCGGCTGGCAAACCCAGGTGGGTGTCAAGCCCGACCTGACAACCCTGGGAAAGGTGATCGGTGGCGGATTTCCAATCGGCGCTTTTGGGGGCCGCAAAGATATCATGGATATATTCGATCCGACACGACCCGAATCCATCACGCACTCCGGGACCTTTACCGCCAATGCCATGACCATGACCGCCGGTTTAGCCGGTCTGGAAATCTACAGCCAAAAAGAGATCGACCGGATCAACACATTAGGGGAACAACTAACCGTCGGAATGGAAAAAGCGTTGGCGGATACCGGTACAGTGGGTCACGTGACCGGGAACGGTTCCTTGGCGGTGCTTTATTTTACAGATCAAGAAATGAAAAATGCCAGGGATGTTGTTCTCGGCTTTATGCGTTATGGTGAATTGATGCGGTTTTGCCATCTGGAGATGATGAACCGGGGCGTCTATTTTCTCCATCGGGGCATGTTCAGCCTGTGCACCCCCATGATCGAAGCGGAAATTAATAAAACGGTGGCAATTTTTAAAGAGACGCTGGAAATGCTCAAACCGCTGGCAGAAGAGATGAGTAACGAGAAAGCCAGTTTCAAGTTCTAGCCGTTGTAGCAAAACATCAACAATACCTGGTTACGTAATTTTTATACATATGCTTTGTTTTTCAAACCTCAATTACGCTTATAGGCGGTCGTTTTATGGATTTCCAGCTTCCTCATCCTGTGGTACAGTGTGCTGGGATTAATATTTAGTAATTCGGACGCTCCCCCCTTACCTCGGATTGTCCCACCTGTCACTTCGAGTGCCCAGAGGATATGCTGGCGTTCGTTCTCCTCTAAAGTTGTAGCTTTTTTGTTTCCATCCCGTCCCTGGTGTTCCCTTATCAGCTCTGGCATTGTAAACCGTGACCTCAAGCTTAAAATGACCCCCCGCTCGATGATATTCTCCAATTCTCGGACATTTCCGGGCCAATTATACCCTATAAGTTTTTCCATATCAGTTTTAGATATTTTGTTAATTGGCTTTCCGGCTTTGCCTGCATGGATATCAAGGAAATATTGTGCAAGAAGAGGGATATCTTCTTTTCTCTTTCTCAGTGGAGCTACATGAATTGGGAAAACGTTCAGTCTATAATATAAATCTTCACGGAATCTTTTCGCTTTAACATCCTGGAAAAGGTCTCGATTTGTAGCCGCTATAAGGCGAAAATCAGAACGGAGTGTCTCCTTTCCTCCCAATCTTTCGAATTCTTTGTTATGCAGGACGCGAAGCAGGCGAACTTGAATGTTCACGTCAATTTCTCCGATCTCATCAAGAAAAAGAGTTCCTCCGTCTGCCAACTCGAACCGCCCAATTCTTAGTGCCGTGGCTCCCGTGAAAGCCCCTTTTTCGTGCCCAAAGAGTTCGCTGGCAATAAGTGTTTCGGGAAAAGCATTACAGACAACTCGGACGAATGGTTTGTTTTTTCGCGAACTGTGGTTGTGGATTGCTCTGGCCACTAACTCCTTCCCAACGCCGGTCTCGCCCAAAATGAGAACGTTCGTATCCATGTCTGCTACCTGGTCTACTTTTGACAGCACCTCCTTGATAGCCGGGCTCTTGCCGACGAATTCATCAAAATGAAGAATCTCACAATGCTGCTCTTCATAGTAGTCTTTTTCTTCTCTGAGTTTTTTATTGAGTATAGTAATGTTTTCATAAGCCATGGCGTTGTCCATTGCGATGGCCGCCTGGGCTGCAAAATAGTTGAGAATCTCCAGATCCGATTCCTTGAAGGTACTTCTGAAAAATCGATTGTCGAGATAAAGCACACCAAGAACCGTATCCCTCAATTTCATGGGAACGCAGATGCAGCCACGCACACTATTATCAGAGAGAGAATCGAGTTTCTTGGTTGAATCTCGTGTGAAGACCCTTCCTTTCCCTATAGTTGCTGATTCCTGAATCATCTCCATGGAATCCTTGAAACCCGGTTGAGCGATATCCTCTTCAGTCAAATTTTGTGCGGCCCTTAATGTCGGTTTGGCGGAAGAGTTTTGTTTCTCTATGAGGAATATGGCGGATCGTTCTGCGCCTGTGATATGATTGACCGTAGATATGATACGCCGGACCAACTCTCTGCTGTCTCGAATTGTGACCAGTTCTTGACCCAATCTCATTATTTCTTTGACAAGATTTCTATCAGTACGAAGGTCTTCCAGTAAGAATCTGAGCTCCTCGGGGACCATACCTGCTTCCAATATATCAGAGTTCTTGGCAACCAGTTTTATTATCTCCTCGGCCTTCTTTTTCTTATTCCAAAGGAGATATTGTCTAGCAAGTTCAATTCGGCTATTCGTCAACTCAAACTGATTACCAGACTCCTCTAAAAACTTTATGGATTGCATCAAGGATCGAATGACATTTACAGGTGACTCGCCACTCCGTTTTTGAAGAAGGGCCTGGTAACGGCAGGCCAGGCCTTTTATGGATATGCTTCTGCTCTTCATTGCTCTGTCGATTTCATTCTCAAGAGACAGACCTTTTGATTGTGGGAGTTCTCCCTGCTCTATAAGCCAACAAATTTCTATGAGATAGGGGAAAAAAGCTCTAGGCATTTCTATATTGCGCTTCTTTAGAAGAAATTGGTTAAGGCAATCGCCGGCCTTTTTTATATAACCCTTTTTGTAATAGGCAACGACTAGATAATGAAGAGTTGAGAGAACTGTCATATTGTTGGGCACTTCACTGCCCCTTTTTATGGCATCTTCCAAATATCTCAAGGCTTCATCGATTCGGCCGATATAGAGCAAAAGAACGCCGATACCCAGAGCTGCCATACTTGCATTATTAGAATCACTCTTGTTCATACAGTGGTTGTAAATGGAATTTAGCATTCCAATTCCACGGGTTAATCGTCCTGTGAATCCATAGCAGACACCGATAACCCACGCAGCCAAATACGTAAATTCTCCTTTGGGATAACTCTCTATATCAGGGACAAATTCCTCATAATTTCGGACTACATCTCCGTATCGCCCCTTGCAATAGAGGAAAAATGCACTGAAAGTGGTGGACGAACGTCTCAACCTCTGATCATCGACATTCTGGGCCATGGACCATCCAATATCGAAATGACGAAACGCACTGTTGAAATTGGAACAATAAAATTCATTTTTCGCCAGTTGCATTTCCAAAAGGGCCTGGTGTGCCTTGTCTTTTCGCTTCTGAGTTCGCTTTACCGCTACCTTGAGGGCTGAGATTACTGCTTTGATGTCGGGTGCTGCATAGGAAATCTTAGAATATTCGATAGCCCCTTCTGCAAAAAGGTTATCAGACTCCCTGCTGTTGATGCTCCTAAGATCTTTTATGGCTTTTTCATAGTATTCCAAAGCCTCGCTGTAGTGATAATTATTACGATAGAGGTTCGCAGCTCTCAACAGCAGGCGGCAACCGTCAACGTCGTTGGAAATCTGTATCAGGTGGCCTGCCACGGTAAGTACGGAACCGGCGTCTTCCGAGACCTCTCGCGTCAGAATATTAGCAATTTGTCTATGCAAACGCTTCCGATCTTTCACTGTCAGAGATCTCCGAAGCCGCTTTAATTTTTCACTGTCCTTGAAGCGAAATCGCCCCGGCCCCTCCCTGGTCAACAATCCCTGTTCGATCCCTTTCTCCATTGCCGACAGAATCTGGGATGCCTTCGATTCATCCATTTCAAGGAGCCAATCAATGGAGAAATCTCCCTCGAAAAGAGACGCTATAGCCAGAATATGATTATCCGATCGTGAATAAATATCTACAGGGGTTTTATCTTTCATGATAAAAAACTCAATTATTTCTATGGGTTGATACGATCATAACGGCCGTGAAATGTTTAAGAAACCATATTATAGATACCGGGACTGTGTATAGATAGCATACTCCCCATTCAGACTCAAGAAAATTAATCCATATTTGACTTATCATCCAAATATTAAACATATTTAAATCGCATTAAATTTAACCAACTTTTTAATAGCTTGTAATAATTTATAATATGTATTTTTTATTTGCGGCACATAGTTTGCAACAGCTCAGGACAGTTCAGGAAAAAGGGATCGATTTCAATGCTGCATATAAAAGAGATATTCCCCGACCGTGAATCTGTCACCATCAAAGCGGATGGGAAACTTGACCGGGAGTCATTACAAATTCTTGAGGAGGTCATTGAAGATAATCAAAAGGAAGGCAGAAGGGTAAGCTTGCTGTTGAGGGGGATTATCCGCGCTGACCGGGATGGAAAAGATTTTCTAATAAAATACCGAGACAGTCTCCCGATGGAGGGCTTATCCGAGTTCTTGAAAAAAGAAATCGGTTTTTCGGATTCATGAGTTTCAAGAGAGATTCGCCTGAATACTTGTAGTTGCCGGCAAATGGTCATAAGCGCAAGCGGTTTGTGAAATTACACCCGGGCAACAGGACAAGAATAGAGGACGGCTTTTCGACTATTATGTAAAAACACATGATACAACCAACAAAAATTATGGAATCTGTTCCTAAAGGGTTATAATATCCTATGGCATACCTGCGGTCATATTACAGGGCGGTTGTTTTAGCGTCGTTGCATGATTAATCCATATATGATTTAACATCCATATGTTGCACATATTATTAGCGGCATGATTATGACGAAATGACATATCATATTGAAATATTAAATAATATTACTATTTATATATATGGCATGGCACTTGCAACGGAATTAGATTAAAAGGTAAGATGGCGTCCATGCTCCAATAGAAAGATACTCGCTAAAACCGGTTTTATTAGTGTTACAGAGAAAGGAAAACTTGATCCGGATTCCCTACAAACACAATAATCGTATCACATTAACCGACCAAAAGATAAGGAGGAAATGGTATGCATTTAACAAATCATCTTAGGAAAGCTTTTTTCATTGCGGTCGCGTGTCTCCTTTTGACTGTTTTTTCCGGGTATGCAGCGGAGGAGTCGAGCGAGGACTATGTTTTGGAGGATACGGTTGTTACGGCCACAAAGACAGGTGAGACGCGTCTACAGGAAACACCTGTGGCCATCACAGCCTTTTCCGATGAATTCATGAAGGACGCAAATATCTCAAGGATAGAGGATCTTACCATGTTTGTACCGAATGCCGAATTCACAAATATGTTCGGCTATGCCCAAGGCTTCATCAGGGGGGTTGGAAATGGCTCTCCTTTTGCGATTGGCGGTGAAACAAACATCTCCTACTATCTTGACGGTGTCTATCTGGAGCGCGGTCTGGGAAGCAATACCGATTTTATAGATGTGGAGCGAATCGAAGTGCTTCGAGGCCCCCAGGGGACGTTGTACGGTCGGAACGCTACCAGCGGTGCCGTCAACATAATCACAAGGGGGCCGAGTGATAAGTTTGAATTGGATGTGGGTGCCGAAATAGGCAATTTCAACAAGAGACGATTTGATATAGGCATCAGCGGCCCAGTTGTCAGGGACAAAATCAAGGGCAGGCTGTCCGTCTCATCTAGCCGGAGAGACGGCTATGTGAAAAACCTGATCGGTCCCGATCCTTACGACGAAGACTACACCGGATTGCGTGCCGCATTACAGTTTACTCCAACTGACGCGATAGACATCAGACTGGGGGCCGATTATTACATGTCTGACACCAATTCTATCGTCATGAAACTGACGGAATCCGCTGTTTTCTTTCCCTCAGTAGGCGCTTTAGTACCGCCCGACTTCTGGGATGTGGCGATCGACGCACCCGTTTTTGATAAGACAGAAGCCTTTGGATTTTCAGCCAAGGCTACTATACAATTTCCCCATAACATGGTTCTACGCTCCATAACAGCGTTCCGTGGTTTCGAAAAGGATTTTGTTTGGGATCGTGATGGAAGCAATGGGGCTCTAAACTACTTCTCGACAACCGATGAAATAGTGGATCAATGGTCGCAGGAGCTTCAGCTCGATGCGAGATGGGGGCGCTGGAAATGGGTTCTGGGCTTCTATTACTACCACATGGATTTGGATGCCTTTAACTGGCAAATGTACTCCAGCGTCATGGGAATTCAGATTGATATATTTTCTGAGACAACTACCTGGGCTCCTTTCGCGAATATCGAATATGAGTTTACCGACAAGTTGAAGGTAAGTGCAGGGGTTCGCTACACCTACGATGAGAAAGAAGCGACATATTTCACGGCTTGGAATACCGGCATCCCCCTTTTCGGAACACAATATTTCAAAGAAGACTGGAACGCGGTGACACCAAAGTTCACAATAGATTATCGCGCTTCAGAAGATATGCTCTTGTACGCGACCGTGAGCAGAGGATTTAGGGGCGGCAACTTTTCACCGTTTACTTTTAGTATAATTGATCCCGAATTTAACTTGAGCTATGAATTGGGTACCAAGACAGATTGGTACAACAATCGCCTGCGTGTCAACATAGCCGCTTTCTATTACGATTACACCGACCTTCAGGTGCTGGGTATGGTTAACAATTCAGCAATTTTTACCAATGCCGCGGAAGCTTCAATCAAAGGGGTTGAATTGGAATTCTTAACCAGGCCGATCAGGCGTCTCACCCTCAACGGAACGCTGTCCTATCTGGATACCGAATACAATAAATACATCGCCCCGGACCCGCTAACAGGGGGGGCAAAGGATGTCTCAGGAAACCAGTTTCAGTATGCACCGAAGTGGAAAGCCACTTTCGGGGCGCAGTATGTGGCGCCTGTCGGAGAATATGGGTTCTTGACGGTGCGGGGAGACCTGAGTTGGCGGGACGAAACCTTCTTCGATGTACATGAGAGGGATGAAATGGGCGAGGATGGTTACGGTATCATCAATGGCTTCGTGCGGTTCGAGACAGCTGAAGGGCACTGGAGTTTTGAAGCCTATGGAAAGAATCTGACGGAAGAGGAATACTACACCGGCATGTCGGAAATTTTTGCTCCGACGGATCTGATCGGGCAGCTTGGTGCGCCCCGAATGTACGGCTTACAGATAAACTATAAGTATTAATTACCGATAATAATATTATCCCCCTGCTCCCCCACTATGAGCCGTCTCATTACGCTCGCTCACAGATCCACGAAAGGAAGAGCAGGGGGCACCGCCTCTGCTTATGCATCAGGCGAGGCGGTGTTTGAATACTGGGAAAAGTGTTATTATCATGACTGATACAAATCTGTACAAAGGGTGTACGTTTGGTGATCTGGCCCTCAGGGGTATTCAGCGATATCCTGAACGGACGGCATTCGTTGATCAAGACCGCTTCATCCGTTACCAGGATGTTCACGACGCGGTCAGCAAGATTATCCAATTCTTTAAATCTCTGGGCCTGAAAAAAGGTGACGGCCTCGCATTGC
>JAFDDL010000155.1 GCA_019310865.1 Deltaproteobacteria bacterium
GCCATGACCAAGCAGGCAGGTCGCTTTGAAACAGCGGACGGCTCGACCCTATTTCTGGATGAAATCGGTGAATTGCCCATGGAACTGCAAGTCAAAATGCTGCGCGTCTTGCAGGATGGACAGTTCGAAAGATTGGGCAGCTCTAAAACCATTCGTGTCGATGTGCGCCTGATTACCGCCACCAACCGCAACCTCGAGAAGGCGGTCCGAGAAGGCAAGTTCAGAGAGGATCTTTACTATCGGCTGAATGTGTTTCCCATAAAGATTCCCCCTCTAAGAGAACACCCCGAAGACATCCTTCCGCTGATCTGGCATTTCGTGAAAGAGTTCGGTGAAACCATGGGCAAGCGGATTGAAATGATTTCCCGAAAGAGCCTTGAGGCCATCCAAAGTTATTCCTGGCCCGGAAATATCAGGGAACTCCGCAATGCGATCGAGCGGGCAATGATTACCAGCAAGGGAAAATCTTTGATCGTTAAAATTCCTGGTACACTGGACACCAGCCCTCGCAGTGATTTGCCACTCGAGGAATACGAGCGAAGGTATATCCTGACAATATTGAAGAAAACGAGCTGGCGAATTCGCGGAAAAAAGGGAGCTGCGGAAATATTGGACCTCAAGCCCACAACCCTGTACTCGCGGATGAAAAAACTGGGGATCCAACGTAGCGATACACCGTCCGACAATTCGACATCTGGTCTAAATATCGACGGATAGATCCTGCCATCAGAGCGCTGAAACATCCTGCCAATTTCGTAAAATCCTTTATTTACAAACACTTAAAAATTTTTTAACCCTGCCTTTCGTTCTGGTATAGATCTTGCGGTCTTATTGGCTTACGATTGGATTGTTAAATAAAGATTTTAGGTCCTGAAAACAAAGCGATCCTAAGGGTTCGCGCAGGAAAGCGTAGTCTCCGAAAATTAATTCACGACCTGTTCGAATGCATGAGGAATTGAATAATGATTGTCTCAATGATCAAAATTGTCGTAACGCCGGATAAAAAAGATGAAATTTTAGAGATCCTGTTTTCACTCAAGGGGCCCACCGAGGTGAAACATGGATGTATCAATTGTCGCATCTACCAGGATTTGCAGGATAATAATATTATTTATAAGGAGACTTGGAAAGACAAGGAGAGTCTTGATAAACACATCCGATCGGATCTTTACCGGGATATTCTGGCTGTTATCGACATGTCCAGTGAACAGCCCGGGATTAATTTTTTCACTGTATCAAGTGTTGCCGGTATTGAATTGATTCAAGAAACACTGGGGTATAACTAACCCTTCGCCCTTGCACTTGCATTCAGATGCCTGGGATTCAGCCCCCTGCCGCATTCGCCGGGTTATAACCTCTGACGGTCGATTGCTTAACAAATGACATTGACTTCTTTGTATAAAGAAGTGGTTTCTTCGTTTTCCAGCCAATTCAAAAGGAATACATTCTTTATGCGGCATCTTCAGCCGGTATTTCAACAGGCGAAGAAGATTCTGATGGTTGTTTCTTATCTCGCATAATTAAACTGGCTATGGCCGGCATGAAGACCGCGGCGCCGATCAGGTTCACCAGAAACATAAAGGTCAGTAGCAAACCCATGTCCGCTTGAAACTTGATGGGAGAAAATACCCACGTGCACACGCCAATGGAAAGGGTGATCCCCGTGAAGATCACGGCCCGGCCGGTGGTGTTGAGTGTATGGTAATAGGCCCTGGTCAGGTCGTACCCGGATTCCCGATAGTATCGATACTTGTTAAACATATAAATCCCGTAGTCAACACCGATGCCCACTCCCACCGCAATGACGGGCAATGTGGCCACTTTGATGCCGATTCCCATCATTGTCATCAACGCTTCGCATAAAACCGAGGTAAGATAAAGCGGCAGCACGACACATAGCGCGCCTTTCACGCTTCGGAAAGTCATAATGCACACCACAAATATCACGGCAAATACTAGAACCGTCATAAGCACCTGGGCTTTTTTCACCTCGATGTTGGTAGCCGCCTCAATACCGGCATTGCCGGCCCCCATCAGAAATTTCACCTTCTCCGTGTTGTTCTCAGCGGCAAATTTTTCCACCAGACGCACCACCCGTTCCAGGGTTTCGGCTTTGTGGTCGTCCAGATTGATTCGGATCATGCCAAGATCGCAGGCCCTGCTTACCACATCCTGAGAAGCATGGACCAGCGCATTGTCATTTACGATTAGCGCACGGTTCAGGGCCCTGTATTTCAGATCCGCCTCGTTGAAACCGGTCACCATCTTTTTAATATCATCCAGCATGGAATAGACACTCTGGACGCCGGGTAGGTGCTCAAGCTCCCATTGGAGATTGTCCATGGTCACGAGGGTTTCGTAATCTCCACAAGGTTGCCCGGGTTTTTCCACCATGACCACAAACAGGTCGGAGCTGGTGGAGTAATTATTGACAATAAAAGCATTGTCCAGGTTGTAGCGTGAGTCAGGGCGAAGCTCGGGTGCGCCCGGGTCAATGTCGCCGGTCTTCAGATCCTGTCGGATATAGGACCCGATACCAAAGGCCAATACGCCAATGAGAATAACTGCCGTTGCGATTTTGGGCCGGGTAACATTGGAAAGCCCATTCCACAGGGGGTGGTTGGTGCCTGCCGCCCGTTTTTCGATGAGTACGAGGGTGTTCGGGCAAATTCCGGTATAGGACATGAGCACCGGTAAAAGGGTCAGGTCCGTAAATGCCACGATGGCCACACCGATACTTGCCCCGATGGCGATATCCTGGATGACGCCGATCTGGATGACAAACAGGATGGCAAACCCCACACAGTCGGTAAAAAGCGCTGCAAACCCCGGGATATAGATCGAGCGAAACGCCCGCCGGGAGCCCAGAAGCTTGTCCGCACCTTTGATCATCTCAATGGCCATGGCGTTAAACATCTGGATGCCGTGGCTTACCCCCAGGGCAAACATTAGAAACGGCACCAGCATGGAATAGGGGTTGAGCCCATACCCCAAATATTGCAGAAGGCCCATCTGCCAGATCACGGCGATCATGGAGGAAACCCCCCTCACCCAGGTGCTTCGCCAGCACCTCGAGTTATAATACAGGATCGCAAGCAAAAGAACGAAGGCGAATATAAAAAACAATCCCACACGGTTCGCCCCTTCGATCAGATCACCGACGATTTTGGCGAATCCGACAATATGAATCTTGATGGTCCCTGTCTGGTATTTATCCCGGATGGCTTCCAGATCTTTTGACAACTGCCAGTAGTCCAGTGGTTTGCCGGTCTTCGGATCCACATCCAGCAAGGGGGCAACCACGATGGAAGATTTAAAATTATTAGCCACCAGTGTGCCGATTTCACCGGATCTCATCACATTGAATCTCACCGTATCGCAGCTCGCCTGGGACCCGTCATAAGTGTCCGGGATCACCGGCCCCCCGTCAAACCCCTCGGCATTCACCTCAAGCCAGCGGGTCAGGGGCGTCCACAGGGATTTAATAACGCCTCGGTTCACGCCTTTCACAAAGAACACCGCGTCGTTGATCTTTTGAAGCGTATCGAGATACTCGGCGGAAAAGATATCCCCATCGGTGGTTTCCACCGCCATATAAACCACATTGCCGAGGCCCTTCAAATCCTCCTTATGTGCCAGGTAGTTTTTAATATACGGATGATAAGTGGGGATCATCTTTAAAAAACTGGCATCCGGTCGAAGCTTGGAGGCTTGATAGCCCAAAAAGATTGTTATTATTAAAAACCCGATCAATATGGGGACCCGGTTTCCAAAAACAAATCGTTCCATCAGAGGTGGGGAATTATCTTCTGCTTGTTGCGCTTGAGCAGTCTTTATTTTATCATTTTGTTTCATCGTTTAACTCCATGACACACTGATAGAGGATTTGAACTGTTTATTTCATATGGGTCCGGTGCACGCCCGGCATGCCCACGGCAACCAGGGCGCCGTCTTCGGCTTCGGCCACCGACACCAGTCCCCGGCATTTGAGATTTTGAACCGAAATCCGGATGTCGCCGTTTTGGATTCGGAGCAACTCGCCCCCGTAAGACACAATGGCAATGGAACCATCAGACAACACTGTCCCTTCTGCTAATGTGGACCGGATATCTGTTTTAAGTAGCTGCCAGCTTTCGCCGAGATCCTTGGACAAATAAACGGTGCCCTTAAAACTGACGGCGGCGATCACATGGGCCGAAGCGGTCAGGCCGAAAAAAGACTTATCGGTGGGTGACGCCAAGGCCTGCCAGCTCTGACCGCGGTCCATGGAACGGTAGAGAATCCCCACCTCTCCGGCTACAATCAACGCGCCATCGGTTCGGGCAATACATTTCAAATGGTAAGTATCCGGATTGTCAATACGGTTCCGGATGGATTGCCAGGTCTTACCGCCATCGGTTGTTTGAAAAATATACCCGAACGCCCCCACCACGAATCCTCGCTGGTTGTTTTCAAACCACACATCCAGGAACGGTTTCCATGCACCTTGTTCCATCTCAAACTGAAGATCTTCTAGTTGGTATCGTAAGTCTTCCAGTTCCTGGCCGATGGTTTCCTTCATCTCTTCAGGGGCTTTTTCAAGTACGGTTTCCTTATCTTTCACAAGGCCTGTGTAAAGAGACACATCCAGCTCGTTGGCTTGAAACCCGTCCAGTTGCTTTACCCAGTTTTTACCGCCGTTTGCTGTATGTAAAACAACCCCCTCATGTCCCACGGCCCAGCCTTTTTCAGGGTTTGGAAAATAAACCGCCGTGAGGGTCACACTCACCGGTACATCCGCCTGGATCCAGGATTTGCCGTGGTCTTCAGAATACACGATATGGCCTCGTTCCCCCACAGACACGAGTCGAGATCCGGCGTTGGCAACATCCAGCAAAAGAGAAGTGGTCGCCCGTTCCGACTTTACTGCCGGTTGAAGCATCAGATCGCCACCGGCATAACTTGGCATAGCGAAGCTGGTGGCCAAGGCAATCATTGCTGTAAAGCATATGATCGATTTCAACGGATTGCCGGTCATAATCTTAGAAAAAAATAGCCACATCGGAATACCTCTATCCCCTGATTTTACGGTTTAATTTCCGCCGACACCGAAGCGTGACGCGGTGTCGGCGTTGTTTGCCGAATTCTATCCTGGAATGGATCTACCGCTTTCCAAGGCGACGAACCTTTTCCGGCGTAAAATACTTTTCTGTGACATCGCCGGTATTGTATAACGGGATACGGTCATAGCGTGTCATCGAAAAATGATAGAGATATTCAGGGCGGTAGAAATCGATGTATACATTGGGCCGGTCCACAACGCCGGGCAATTCATATGCGTTTTTGAGCCCGGCATAGGCATGCCGCCACAAGCTTCCCTGGGCATCGTAGACATCCCTGATGGCCAGACTCCAGCTGTCTTCATCGATATAGTTGACCCTTTTGGCATAAACATGACGTTTGCCGGATTTCAGGCTCCCTTCGACAACCCACACACGGTGCAACTCCCAGCGCCAGTATTCGGGATTCGGGTGATGGGCATGACACAACTCTTCAAGGGAGGCTTTGGTCTCTGCCTTGTAACAGTTATACGGAATATAAACTTCTTTTTTCCCGATCAGCTTCCAATCATATCGGTCCAGAGCGCCGTTGAACATGAAGACATCATCATAGGTCATAAGCCCGCTGGCGCCGGGGTTGGGGGTATCGTAGGCGATTGTCGGTGCCCGTCTTACACGGCGTTGGCCCGGTAGGTACTGCCAGGCTTTCCGGGAATTTTTAGACTGGTCCAGGGGATCTCTTCCTAAAATCACCTCACCTTTTCGTCTCGGCGGGCTGATGAATTGATTCAGAACCAAAAAGTACTCGGGAGTCTTTTTCGCGTAAAAGTCCTCTATACCCAGATCTTGATCGTAGTACGGATTCATTGCGCGCACTTCACTGCCGCTGACAATAACAGGTTTACTGTTGGGGCTGATAACACAGATATCAAAAGAATAATGTTCATCCTTTCCGTAGTAGCGGGTGAGGAAGTTCCACATGACCTCTTCGGGCCGTTTGGGAATGGGAAAGGCAATACCGCCAAAGGCACCGGAAACCGAGTAGCCGTCTTCTGAAAGGCCGGCCCGGGTCGCATTCTTTATGGTGTTGTCATATACCCACTGGGGCGCGCTGAAACTCCTGCGGGTCTGATAGACATCCAGCCGAAAGGTATCCGGATAACGTTTCAAAAGCTCTTTGGAGCCCTCAGCGAGCTTGTCCGCGTATTTATCCATATTGGCAGCGGTAATGGTATAAAGCACCTGATCATTTGCATAGGGATCAATATGACGCTTCCCGGGTTCATATCCTGCCGGGACCTCGGTAATGCCTTCCTCCCAGGCCGGAATGGTTCCGTCGGCATTGCCCGCCCGTTCGGCCCCAAACGGGGTGAGTGTGGTATTGAGCTTGGCCGCTTTCTCGGCCGAAACCCCGGCCATAACGGTGGCGTGCGCACCCAACATCAACAGAGAAATGAGCATCGAGAGAATTAGGACGGTTCTTTTTTGTTTCATGATGAACTCCTTTTTTCAGATTTTTTTACCTTTTATTTTTCCAGTCTGGTTGCTTTAGAAAGCGTATTTAAAATTGATGGCGACAAAATCCCTGTCCGTCAGCCGATTGTCTTCCGGGTCTCCCAGAAAATTGGTATAGACAAGCCCAACCTGGTATAGCGCGCGATAGGTGAAGTCCGCACCGATGGAGATGCTGTCTTCGTTTTCCGTAAAGGTCGCCTGGACAGAAGAAACACCACTCGGGTTTAGCTTGACAGTAATCGGAAACTCAACATCCAAATAGGGAAGGACACCCTCGAACAGCGGTGTTACCTTCACAGTACCGCCCCAGGCGTCTTTATCGTTATTCAGGGGGAAGCTACCGTCCGGATTGACTGTATTATAACCTACTTCGCCCAGAATCGTCCACCTATCCGCGAACATAATCTGGTTGAAAAACGCGGAAAAGCTTAGCTGGGCCTGGAAGACGTCGGCCGTATCCCACACAACATTTAGCGGATTTGGAACCCCTGCGGCCGCCAGACCTGAATGGATCACCGCCGCGGGCATGTCCGTTCTGTAGGTCATCTCAAGTCCCCAGTTGATGTCCCAAAGCTCCGTTCCCACGCTGAATCCATAGAGCTTTACGTCTTCCTGGTAAGAAAGGTTGTATGTGGGAAAGCCGATTCCGAGCAGCATGGGCATAAGATCAAAATTCAGCTTGGGGAGCTTTTCATGATAGTTGATATAATAAAACCCGAATTCGCTGGCATTCAGGGCGTCGCATATCCAGCGAAGGGCAAATCCATACTGTCCGTCGTCCTCCGGATCCGTATCTTTGGTTCGATTGATTAGAAAACCCGGGGTTATCAGGGTATAACCGCTGTCATCAATTGCATCGGCAAAGGCATTATTCAACGGCAGGAAAAAACCAGCCTCGGGCAAACGCGTTTTTGCCCATTCCCACTGGTAATACCCGGCCAGCGTCAAGGTGTCTGTAATGCCGATGCTGCCGAATACCTGCTGGGTGGGGAGGAACAAGTCCCTGAGCTCCGCCCCGGGTACGGTGGCAAACCTTGCGTCCAGAGGCGCCATGGCCGTTGAAACGCTGTTGAAAACAAACAGACTCTCGCCCCAACTGGCCACCATGCTGCCGACGCGCAGCTCGGCTTCATGAGCGCCCAGGTTAAACTGGCAATAGGCAAAGGCATCCAGGATCTCGTTTTCACGGCCATGACGGTCCTTGGTTCTGGTGGACCATTTCTGAGGGTCGCTGATTTTCCCGGCGCGAAAGGCGTTATTGGTCCCGGGGGAATCGTGCGAGTTGTCATCTATATAGGCAAAGTCATAGAAGGCTCTAAAACGAAAAAACGCCCCGAAGTCCTTCCACTGAAG
>JAFDDL010000156.1 GCA_019310865.1 Deltaproteobacteria bacterium
CCCACCCGGGTCAGTTGCGCATGATGCTTATTGCAGGCGTTGATGTAAACGAGATAAGCACCGAGAATAAACGCAAGCCAAGAGGCCAGAACGATTATTATAACCGTCTGATTGCGTTTGATAAATTTAGTGTTCAGCAGCCTTCTGCTGTTTTTTAGAAATAAGTTTGTCGATAATTCTTTGACCCAAAAAACAGTTGAAGCCGCTACCTTGGAAATCGCCATGCCAAGTGATCCTTTTTGGGGTTTTGAAGACAAATCCACCTATTTTGAAATAATTCAGCACCGCCGGCTGCGTGACTAATTGACGGAAGTGCAAGAATATCAGATGACTGTCAACATAAATATCCGTGACGGCGAACATACTGTA
Source organism: Deltaproteobacteria bacterium (assembly GCA_019310865.1). The sequence goes on from JAFDDL010000156.1 coordinate 370, forward strand.
TGCCTAATAAATTAAAGCTATTGTGGCTAAATGTCAAGTAACTTATCAATATTGAAACTATTGGCTTGCCTGATATCCTTATTTTATATTATGATATTTTTTTAAACCCGACATCCCGAAGGATATGCCTAAGATGAAAAAATCACTTCACATCCTGTCGATTATCACCGTCATCATTGCAATTTATGGGTGCGCCAGCGTGGATGGACTTTTGCCGGCGTCTAAAGAAAAGCAGGCCCTTGAACATTTGGAAACCGGTCAACGGCTTGAGTCAAACGGCGAACTGCTTGCCGCTTTGGATCAATACAAGATGGCCCTTGCGATCATACCGGATTACAGCGCGGCACAGGCGAAAAAAAGCCATGTTGAGAAAAAAATCCGAGCCGCTGCCGCACGGCATTACCGCTCAGGATTGAAACTTCATCGCAAGGGGAAATATGATCTGGCCCGAAATGAGTTTTTGGCGGCCTTGCGATTTCAACCCAATCACCCGGGCGCCATTCAAATGCTCAAACCCCGCAAGCAGATCGAAGCCAAACGCTTTGTGGCCCATCGAATCAAGCCCGGGGAAAGCCTCTCCAAGATTGCCATCCTATACTATGGAGACTACAAAAAATTCCCCCTGATTGCGCAATTTAACGACATCACGGATGCAACAAAAGTAACACCGGGCGATCTCATTAAAATCCCGGAAATAGAAGGGGTTCCCTTTTTAGTCGGCGATAAGGCCATCGAGTCGGATGAAATCGGGAAAAATCTGTTATTACCGCAAAACGAGGCCCAGGAGGAGGCCGCCATTGAGCAAATAACACCCGATTTGAAAATGGTGTCGGAACCGGAGGAATTAGCGGCGCCTGAAGAAAAGCCAATCGATGAACGTATCATCGAAAAAAAACCAACCAAACCATCTGAGCCAACCGTTCCGACCGCAATAAGTCATCACGATTCGGGGGTGAAATTTTTCGATGAACGTAAATACCAGGAAGCGATCGTTGAATTCGAAAAGGCGTTAACCATCAATCCTGAAGATAAAAAAACACTGAATTACATGTACTTATCGCATTTTCAACCGGCAATGGTCTTTTTTGAAAAAGGTGATTATCTTGCTGCCAAAAGAGAATTTGAAGAAGCCATGCGGTATAACAAAAACTGCGATACCTGCGTGGCCTATAGCCAAAAAAGCGAAGCGGCTTACAAAGAGCTTCACTACAACAAAGGCATTTCATATTTTGCCAATGAGCAGCTGGTTGAGGCCATTGAAGAATGGGAGTTGGTTTCAGCTGTTGATTCCGGTTACAAAACCGTTCAGGATAACATTAAGCGGGCAAAAAGGTTCCTTGAACGGCTGCAAGAAATACAAAAGAGCGCCCAATGATCGGGGCCTTTTTTTATTTTTCGTTCTGACTAGTCCCAAGGTTGTTTTGAAGAATATTCAATCCGACAAACATATAATGAAGGCCCGATAATGTGGTCAGTGCTGCGGTAATCCAAAAGATGCACTGGCCGATAAAAACGGCAGCTGCGGAATCGAGACCGAAAAGTGTATATAAAACGGTTCCCAATTGCGCCACTGTGGTACATTTGCTCACCAGTGTCGGCTTGATTTTCACCTTGATGTCGGTGATTGAAAAGATAGCGATACCCAGCAGAATTAATATATCCCGACTGATCACGATTACCGTCAACCAGCTTGGAATGACTTTCAAAATGGCCAGGCTGATAAAGGCGGAAGACAGAAGGATTTTATCGGCGATAGGATCCAAATAGGCGCCCAAAGTGGTTCGCTGATTAAACCACCGGGCAATCAGGCCATCGAGTGCATCACTGATCCCGGCAAGCGTAAAGACCACCAACGCGTTGGTATACATCTGCTTCAACAAAAAAATGATAAACAACGGGGTTAAAAGGATCCGAAGTACGGTCAGTACGTTCGGTATGTTTACCGGTAGGTTGGGCATGGTCACCGTTACAATCTGCGGGTTATGTCATCAATTCGTCACAGGGGGAACCAATGACAGCTTGATCTCATCTGTTGTTACCTCACTGATATGAATACCAAATCCGTCGAATGATTTCAACAACAACGCTTCGGCCAGCGCCTGAGACGGCCCTTCATATATCAGGGACAGAATCGCTTCGTTCGGTTTGATTTCCTGGGTTTGCAGGTCACTGACCTTTTCCAGATCATCTAACACCATTCTAAACTTGACAAATTGAACCAGTTGCCGGGTCCCTTCCACGACCACGGATATTCCATGGGTGTCTCCGGCCACATCGTGCCAGGAGGAAATAATTTGAGTTGCAAAAGGACCTGCCGCCTGTTCGGCGACTGCCACCAGGGCCTTGCGGCCACCTGACGGGTTATCTGCATCCATGCTAAAGGCGCTTTGCATCGTGGACGCCAGGATCTGGCCCGTTTCGGTTCGCAAGGCACGAAGGGTCAACGTGCCTTGGAACGATTTGAGAGTTTCCCCCATAACATTGGTCGCCGGAACTGATTTTGCCGTTCCCACAACCACGATATGCGCCTTGTATAAATATCCCAAGAACAGGGCGGATGTATCGTCCAAGTGATAACCGAGGTGAATTTCCGATTCCGAATCGGGTGGATCGGCAACGGGCGGCAGCGTCTGATTATGATCAATCACCGTCAGATCTTTTTGGCGCAATGCTTCGGTCAACGGGCCTTCAGAAACCGCTTCGGAAACCATAATGCTGTTTCCCCACCAATAATGCAGTGCACCATTTTCCAAATTCTGTTCCGCCATTAACAACAATACACGCTGTCCGGTTCCCATTTTTGGGATCAGCTCGTTTTTGGAAAGAATCGACTGAATTCGGGTTTTAAAAACGGTAACTTGCACCATGACACGGTATTTCCTGCCGGAAACTGCTTCTGCCAGTACTTTGTAATCCTGAATGAACCGGTCGGCTCTTGAATAAAAGCGTTGGTTGAGCACCTGAAATTTATCTGGTAAAATCGGTTCGGGCACCAGACCCGCCACAACAATGCCAACTGCCGTCACCAAGGCGTTTGAAATGGCAAGTTCACGGGCAGCAGAGACATTCTCACCGTGAATGCGACCCGTTCCGATTACCGAAACGGTCTGTGGCGCCTCGACGGTAGCGGCTCCTGCTACGGACGAAAGCATTAGCACCGTCACGAAAACAGACAGTTTAAGAGCATGGACAGTTGATCGATTCATGGGAAGGGCCTCCAATTATGCACCTCAGATCCGGCGGGCCAACGAATAGTCGGCAATATCTTCTAGTAATTTTTTCTCTCTACCGGGTCCAAATTGGCTCAGGGCTGCTTTGGCGGCCAAAACATAGGCACCTGCTTTGTCTCGCGTGTATGAAATACCGCCATAAGTTGCCAGCAGTGATTTAAACCGGGTGAAAGTCGCGGCGGATTCAGATCTGCTTTTGATGGTATCAATCATCCATGCCCGCTTATCCGAAGGGGCATTTTTGAGAGCGGCAATGACCGGCAACGTGAGTTTGCCATCCTTGAGATCTGCTCCCACCGTTTTACCCAGGGAATCCGTTTCAGCCGTATAGTCAAGCAGATCATCGGCCATTTGAAAGGCCAGGCCGAGATTTGCGCCAAAGGTTTTTAATGCCTGCACATCCGCTTTGTCTGCGCCGGCCACCAAGGCCCCCACCTGGCAGGCGCCTTGGATGAGGACGGCTGTTTTTCGACGAATCACCTCGAGGTATTCGGATTCGGTCAAATCAACCCGATCGATGTTATGAAGCTGTTCGATTTCACCCTGGGACATCTGTTCGGTGATATCGCTGACAATGCGAATCACCGAAATCAATTCCGTATCCGCAGCAAGTGATAGGGCCCGGGCCAGTAAAAAATCACCGGTCAATACCGCGGTCTCATTACCGAAAACCCGATATGCAGCCGTCTTACCGCGCCGCAGCATGGCCTGATCCACCAGGTCGTCATGCAGGAGCGTTGCCGCATGCAAATATTCGACCATCACCGAAAACCGCTTGATTTTTTTGCTGGTCTCACCGCAAAGGCGGGCGCATATCACCATCAGGAGCGGACGCAGCCGCTTTCCACCCGCAAACAAGATATGGCGCGCCGCATCGCGAACCAGATCGAGATGGGGGGTCAGGTTGGCTTCAAGGGCCGTTTCAATATCGTCAAGGTCCCCTTGCACCAGGTTTATAATCCGCTCTTTTATCGACTCGGTGGTCATTCAATACACTCCCCAACGATGTCATATTCCATGGCGTCCGTAATGGAAACCAACGCAAAATCACCCACCGTCACCGCCGGTCCGCCGGTCGTCTTGTGAATAAACGTCAGGCCATCGACTTCCGGGGCCTGGAACGTACAGCGGGCTGCAAACAAATTATCTTCCAACTTCTCTTCAACCAAGGCCCTAACGGTGGTGCCCACGTACGCCTGGTTATGTACCAGAGAGATTTGTTTTTGGCAATTCATGATCAGCGCCATTCGCTCAGCGGCGACTGCTTCCGGGACATGATCGGGCAGTCTGTGAGACGGAAGGTCTTGTGAGTCCGAATAGGTGAAAACACCCAGATGGTGAAATCGCACGGATTGGATAAACCTTAGCAGGCGCTCCACATGAGCGTCCGTCTCCCCGGGAAATCCCACAATTACAGAAGTTCGCAGGGCGGCCTCGGGTAATGGGTTGCGGATGGCTTCAAAGAGGCGATACAAATCCGATTCTGTATAATGACGTCCCATGGCCTTGAGGATGGATGAATCAACATGCTGAATCGGAATATCAAAATATGAGCACACATTCGCCTGGTTAGACACGACATCAAGCAGGGTTTCTTCAAAATGCTCGGGGTGTCCATAAAGAAACCGAATCCAGATATCATCATCAATACCCGACAGCTGATCCAGAAGGAATCCCAAATTCGCAGGTGGAATCAGATCGGTGCCATATCGCGTGGTATCCTGGGCTACCAGAACCAGCTCCTTGACCCCGGCAGTTGTCAGTCGCCGCCCTTCATCGACAATATCTTTCACGGGCCGGCTCCGGTGTGCACCCCTTAATTTGGGAATGATGCAATAGGTGCATCGGCTGCTGCATCCCTCTGCAATTTTGATATACGCCATGTGAGAATCGGTAACGAGCCGGGGGGTGTCCCGATCTTCAAGGGCCTTCGTATCCGGATCCGGCAACAGGCAGCTGCCTCCGGATCCAGTACCGGCCACAGCCGATTCAATCTGATCAAAAGCGCCCGTTCCCAGAAACAGGTCCACCTCGGGCAAGGTTTCGGCGATCGCTTCCCCATAACGTTCAGGCAGACACCCGACCACGATCAATTTTTGGCAAACGCCGGAGATTTTATGGTCAGCAAGGGCCAGGATGGTATCAATGGCTTCATTGGCAGCCGGCTCAATAAAGCTGCATGTATTGACAATAATCACATGGGCCCGTTTCGGATCGCTGGTAATGCACCATCCACCGCGTTTTAGGCGACCGAGCATCACCTCGCTGTCCACCTGATTCCTGGCGCAGCCCAGACTCGAAAGAAATAGCTTCATTTCATCACGCACCGGCGAAAGTCTTTTGAGCCGTGCTCCATCAAACTTCCGTCCTCTTCTCGAACGATTATAAGACACTCAACACCATCAAGTGCTGCAACAACTTCGAGCCCCTTTTCCGGCCCCAGGACCATCAAGGCCGTTGCCAGGCCGTCGGCAAAGGTGCATGAGTCGGCAATCACCGACGCACTGACCACAGCATTGGAAACCGGGTACCCGGTTCGTGGATCGATGACGTGGGAATAGCGTCGGCCATGGCGCTCAAAAAAATTGCGATAATCGCCGGATGTGGCAAATCCGGCGTTGTGAAGACGCACCACCTTATAAACATCGTCATGCCGGGCATCCTTATCCGGACGATTGATGCCGATCCGCCATGGTTTACCGTCCGATCTGATACCTGAGGCGTAAACCTCCCCGCCGATTTCAACCAGGAAGTCTGCATAGCCGGTATTTCGAAGCAGGGCAGATACCTGATCCACACCATATCCCTTGGCTATGGAGGCCAGGTCAAGCTGGACATGGGCCGTTCTTTTTACCAGCGCCTTGTCCCCAGACAGAAGAATATGTTCCAACCCGACCCGTTTGCATCGGCTTTCGATTTGCGATGCATCCGGAATGATTCGTTTGGATTCAGATCGCCCAAAGCCCCATAATTCCACCAATGGCCAGACAGTTGGATCCCAGGCCTGATCCGATAAGCCATGAATCCGTCGGGCTACGGCCATGACTTGATAAAAATCCTCCGAGATGGAAAATTTTGCTCCCACCTTGTCCAGTGCATTGAACCGGCTGATTTCACTATCGGGCAAATAGGTGGACATGCTCTGGTTAATCTCATTGAGCCGCTTATCTATCCGGCTTTGTAGGGATCCGACGCGGTGAAAACGCGAGGCCACAACCTTTACGTGATAGGCCGTGCCCATGGTCCTTCCCGTAAACACCAGCTCCCGGTTATTCCCGCATCCGGCCACAGCGGCGGCTGCCACGAAAGCCGCCATGAGCCAGTATCCGATCTGCCTTCCGTAACTATCCATCATTACTGGACGGTTCGACCCCATCCATCTTTAACGCTATATCGATTTTATCGGATTTGATGTCGTTTTCAAGATCATCGGTTTCAAGAGCGTCGGTGTCAAGATCGTCGGCGACATCGCCCGATGAATTATCATCAAGCAAGTCATCCACCGTATCGATTGAAACGGCATCATCCGACAATTGCGCGGCCGGTTGCTTCTTGACAAGATAATCGGTATCGTCACAACAAAATTCCATCAACTCCTGAGCGTCGGATTCAATGAATTTAATCGTTGCTTCTGTAAGCCGATCCAAAATGAGCTTCGGTGGGAAAAAATTCTGCGTTCGCAGCATCGACATAAGGGCGACCTTGCCCTGGGAAGCAGCTGCAATAAGGCTTTCCACATCATAAGACACCTGGTAAACAAGGGTAAATATTTCCTTGTCCAGTTCGGCGTATTCTTTGATCGTCAGCTGATTGTTATTGCCGGATCGACTCACCACATATTTATGCTTCATGGGCAACTCCTTGATCGAAAAGTTTCAAGTTCACTGAACAACCGAATCGGTGTGCCGGCTGGATCAAGCCCCTGAAAATCTTGTCTGTTAGAGATTTTTGGAAAACATAAAATGCTTCCCATGTCAAGGAAACATTGACAATTTTTATCCTTGAAATGTATTGACCTGTTGAAAGTAAGGTGGTAACAGACGTTGCGTTTCCGGGAGGGATGGCCGAGTGGTTGAAGGCGGCGGTCTTGAAAACCGTTGAGCGAAAGCTCCGTGGGTTCGAATCCTACTCCCTCCGCCAAAACATAATCCGACAAGGCCCAACAGAGGCCTCAAACCCCTTAATATTAAAGAATTAAGGGGTTTTTTGTGTCCAGAATAGTCCAACAAAAAGTATTGA